>NZ_JAUBUB010000097.1:0-24174 GCF_036705265.1 Microcoleus sp. B4-C2 | reverse complement strand
AGAAATCAGTTCACTATCTTCTTACACTTTCATTCTTGAAGCTTTATTCTATGCAGCTTCATATTAAATTGGTATAATTTGGGGTAGATTATCCGAGAATTAGGAGTGGTAGAAGCAGGGGGATTAGCTGTTTGTTTATTGGCAACGTCCCCCGCCGATACACCCAGAGCCTCGCGAGTGCCGCGAATCATCTCAGCGATGGCGGTATCTTGATCATTTAATCCTCTCGTCCCCAGAGCAGCAGATACTCTTGTCTGTTCGGTGGCTTCGGGTAGATTGATGTTCAGAGTTTTGAGGTCAACTGAGCGAAATGTAATTTCACCAGTCGGCTTGATGACCCAAATATAAAGGGCTTCATTCCAAATAGTTGAATACTCGACGAGGGTAGCGTTTTGCTCTTTAGCGATTTGTTGAATTTGCTGGATATTGGGCGGGTTGATAGTAGGTGTGACAGAGGCAGATGCGACAAGGCGAGATGCCAATAACTCCACAAAAGCTCGGGCTCTACCCCGTTCGGCAATTTCTAAAGCGTCATTAGTTTTTTTCTGAGCAATGAAGATTTTTTGTAAAGTGACGTAGGGGCTAGTTTGGGTTTCAAATATTGACACTTTATTGGCATCGTCTAATCCAGCACGGAGAGATTCCAAAACTTTAATACTATCAAGTAGGGTTTTCTCTGCTGCTGGGAGATTGCCAGATTTGGCCAGAGCAAGTGCTAGATTGTTGAGAGCCGCCCCCTCGCTTTGGCGGTGTTTAATTTCGCGCGCGATCGCCAAATACTGCTGAGTGTACTCGATAGCTTTGGCGTAGTCGTCGAGGTAAAAGTAAGCAGTTCCCAGATTTCCCAGAGCCCCCCCCTCACTTTTGCGGTCTTTAATTTCTCGGGCGATCGCCAACTGCTGCTGAGCGTACTCGATCGCTTTGGCGTAGTCGCCGAGGTAAAAGTAAGCAGTTCCCAGATTTCCCAGAGCCCCCCCCTCGCTGTCGCGGTGTTTAATTTCTCGCGCGATCGCCAAATACTGCTGAGTGTACTCGATCGCTTTGGCGTAGTCGCCGAGGGAAAGGTAAGCACTTCCCAGATTTCCCAGAGCTTTCCCCTCACTTTCGCGGTCTTTAATTTCTCGCGCGATCGCCAACCACTGCTGTTGGTACTCGATGGCTTTGGCGTAGTCGCCGATGTTACGGTAAGCACTTCCCAGATTTCCCAGAGCCCCCCCCTCGCTTTCGCGGTGTTTAATTTCTCGCGCGATCGCCAAATACTGCTGAGTGTACTCGATAGCTTTGGCGTAGTCGTCGAGGTAAAAGTAAGCAGTTCCCAGATTTCCCAGAGCCCCCCCCTCACTTTTGCGGTCTTTAATTTCTCGCGCGATCGCCAACCACTGCTGTTGGTACTCGATGGCTTTGGCGTAGTCGCGGAGGGAAAGGTAAGCAATTCCCAGACTTGCCAGAGCAGCCCCCTCACCTTGGCGGTCTTTAATTTCTCGCGCGATCGCCAAGAACTGCTGAGCGTACTCGATGGCTTTGGCGTAGTCGCGGAGGGAAAGGTAAGCATTTGCCAGATTTCTCAGAGCCCACCCTTCACCTTGGCGGTTTTTAATTTCTCGCGCCATCGCCAAGAACTGCTGTTGGTACTCGATGGCTTTGGCGTAGTCGCGGAGGGAAAGGTAAGCATTTGCCAGATTTCCCAGAGCTTTCCCCTCGCTTTGGCGGTCTTTAATTTCTCGCGCGATCGCCAACTGCTGCTGTTGGTACTCGATGGCTTTGGCGTAGTCGCCGAGGTTACGGTAAGCACTTCCCAGATTTCCCAGAACCCACCCTTCACCTTGGCGGTCTTTAATTTCTCGCGCGAGCGCCAACCGCTGCTGAGCGTACTCGATGGCTTTGGCGTAGTCGCCGAGGGAATCGTAAGCAATTCCCAGACTTTTCAGAGCATTCCCCTCGCTTTGGCGGTCTTTAATTTCTCGCGCGATCGCCAACCGCTGCTGTTGGTACTCGATGGTTTTGGCGTAGTCGCCGAGGGAATAGTAAGCATTTGCCAGATTTATCAGAGCCGCCCCCTCGTTTTGGCGGTCTTTAATTTCTCGCGCGATCGCCAACTGCTGCTGTTGGTACTCGATGGCTTTGGCGTAGTCGCGGAGGGCAAAGTAAGCAATTCCCAGACTTGCCAGAGCAGCCCCCTCACCTTGGCGGTCTTTTATTTCTCGCGCGATCGCCAAGAACTGCTGAGCGTACTCGATGGCTTTGGCGTAGTCGCGGAGGGAAAAGTAAGCAATTCCCAGATTTCCCAGAGCCGCCCCCTCGCTTTGGCGGTCTTTTATTTCTCGCGCGATCGCCAACACCTGCTGAGTGTACTCAAGCGCTTTGGCGTAGTCGCCGAGGTTACGGTAAGCCTTTCCCAGATTTCCCAGATCCCACCCTTCACCTTGGCGGTCTTTTATTTCTCGCGCGATCGCCAACTGCTGCTGAGCGTACTCAAGCGCTTTGGCGTAGTCGCCGAGGTTACGGTAAGCATTTCCCAGACTTGCCAGAGCTTTCCCCTCACCTTGGCGGTCTTTAATTTCTCGCGCGATCGCCAACTGCTGCTGAGCGTACTCGATCGCTTTGGCGTAGTCGCCGAGGGAAAAGTAAGCACTTCCCAGATTTCCCAGAGCGTTCCCCTCGTTTTGGCGGTCTTTAATTTCTCGGGCGATCGCCAACTGCTGCTGAGCGTACTCGATCGCTTTGGCGTAGTCGCGGAGGGAAAGGTAAGCATTTGCCAGATTTCCCAGAGCCGCCCCCTCGTTTTGACGGTCTTTAATTTCTCGATAAATTATTAGTGCCTGTTGCCAAGACTGCAAAGCAGCTTGAAACTGACTAATCTGATACTGCTGAATCCCTTGGTTTAACAGTCGGTCTGCTTCGGCTTTCCGCTGAGCTTGAGTTTGAGCCAAGGCCTGAGAATTGATGATTTTAAATTGAGAATTAGGGATCAACCGAAACTCGCCTATAGTCAGCGCCGCTAAGATTGAGATCAGTCCCGACAATCCAATTTTTTGCAGTTTCATAACTTTTGAGAGACCTCTGGTTTGAATATCCGCTTGACACATCAAAATATTGCTAACACTTATTAAAGCTCAAATGCCACTCCATGAGAATTGTTTGTCTTGATTTTCCTCTCGATATCTACAGCAATATCTTTGCAGCCCGAAACGATATAATTAAGCGGTGCATCTATTTAGGACTAAACTCAATGGCTAACTCAACTCAAGAAACACCGCAACCCGACAAAAAAAAATTAACTCAGATCACAGCTAAACCTCAAGAACAACAAGAAGAACCGCCAAATAAAGGTGACGGGCGGAAATAGTCGATCGACATTCATCTGTGACGATATAAATCTCGAATTGCCTTAAGATCGCCGACTTCTTTTTTTCTCAAAATCAGTGTTCTTCCCTACAATACCGGTTCCTATAAATTGGTATTCTGCCAGTAGTTTTTAAGTAATAAACAAACCCGATTTTTTCCAAAAACCGGGTTTGTTTGCTATTGACAAATTATTCGGTTTGTGCAGTGCCGTTGTTCGATCGCAACTTAGGCTTTCCCGGCTTTCCACGGAGGCCGTTTAAAGAAACCACATCAGCCTCAGAACTCTCCCTAGCCACCCGAATCAGCAACCCCGACAACAACAAACTCGCCAACATCGAAGAACCCCCGTAACTAAAAAACGGCAGTGGCAAACCCGTAGTCGGCAAAACCCCCGTCGCCACCCCAATATTCAGCAGCGACTGTCCCACCATCACCACCATCACCCCAATCGCCACCAACTGAGACTCAATATTTCGAGCCTTCATCGCTACCCTCAAAGCCACAGTCGAGTAAGCCGCCAACATCAGCAACAGCGAGAAACCTCCCACCAAACCAAACTCCTCAGCAAACACAGCAAAAATAAAATCGCTGTACTGAATCGGCAAATAAAATAACTTTTGCTGCGACATCCCCAAACCCACACCCCAAATGCCCCCAGAACCAACAGCCAGCAGACTTTGAATCAACTGATAGCCGTCTTGCATCGGATCAGCCCAAGGATTGAGAAAAGACATAATCCGGCGGCGCTGATATTCCCTCAAACTAATACTTAAAACCGCTAAAAGCATTCCCCCCATAGCCGTTGCGCCCAACTGCAAGTAAGGTAAGCCCGCAGCCAAAGCCACCAACCACAAAGTCATCCCGCACAAAGCCGTGGTACTTAAATTTGGCTGCAACAAAATTCCCAAAAGCATTGCACCGAAAATTAACAGCCAAGTTAAGCGAACTTTATTTGTCAACCGGGGCCAGTTACCGAAAATGCGGGCGCTTTGGAGAACAAAAAACGGCTTGATTAACTCAGAAGGTTGAATAATCGGAACTGGGCCCAGAGATATCCAGCGAGTCGCCCCGTTGATTGTGGTTCCCACTCCCGGAACTAAGGTCAACCAGAGCAATCCCAGCAGCAATAAAACGCCTAACTGAGATGTTTTCATGATGTAGCGCAGTGGGGAGTACACTATCAAGTTAAAGCCGGCCAGCCCGATCGCCACTGCGATTAGCTGTCGTTTAAAATAATAAAGGCCGTCTCCAAGTTCATAATTTGCAATGGGATAGGAAGCCGAAAACAATGCTGTCAGCCCGACAAACAGCCACAGAAAAGTCAGCCACCTTAGCCACCGAGCCTCAGCGGCCCATTGAGACGCGCTGGGGTCAAGAAATGGAATCAAGCGTCGAATGTCATTAGCCATAGGATTTTAGAATGCTCTCAATAAACTCTAACAAAGATGGCTAAAGTACCAGATTGGTTAATTTACGCATTAATCTGTTCGCTATTATATGGTTTGTGGGGATTTTTTGGCAATTTAGCGACTAAATATATTGACTACAAAACTGCTTTTGTTTATGAAGCAATTGGCGCTATTTTAACTACTTTATTTATTATTATCAAAACTAATAATTTTAGTTTTGAGGGAGATGTTAGGGGAATTTTGTTTGCCATGTTAGTTGGCGTTGCTGGCACTGTGGCATCCTTAGTATTTTTTATAGCCCTTGGCAAAGGTGAAGTTGCTAATGTAGTGAGTGTTACGTCTATCTACCCGCTGATTACTATATTATTATCGTCTTTATTCTTGAAAGAGGCTATTACATTACCACAAATGCTTGCTGTTTTGTTAGCGATAATCGCAGTTATACTGTCTTCTTATTGAAATATTTGTCAATGATGAGATTAACAACGCTGGACATTCTTCCTTCTACTAGAGGAATCCTAAATGATTCAGATAAATTTGTAGGGGTAGTGCTAAGAGTGCCTACCCCCTATCTATCGGGCAACCACGGGGGATTGCCCCTACAATAATTATGCAAATGATGCGAGGATTGCTATATAACAACAAAAAAGAGGTCATCGCGACCTCTTACCCCTCTACTAATCCAGCTTCGGCTCTTAAAGTAAACCTGTATTAGCTCCGGGCTTACCAGTAGCCAGTTGCACTTTAATAATTCTGCCGCCCATTTTCATAATTCTTTGCTGTTCCCGGAACCAGTTGTCGTAAGGAACGAGCTTAGTAAAATAGGTATTTTGCAATTCGCGCTGAGTGCGGATGCGGGTTTGACTTGGGACGCAAGCAGTGACCTTAAACATTCTCATGGGAAACTAACTCCTGAGTAGGTTTACAGATTATTAGATGGATTTTTTAAAGATTGAAGGCAGGGAGTTAGGAGTCAAAACTAGCTCGTTAAAACTCGTCGGGCTTTCTCGACAAGCCTTTGACGGTCTAGCAATCACTCTCAACTTCCCTGACCTCTTTTCAAAGTCAAAGGTAAAAAGTCCAAAGTAAAAAGTAAAAAGTTAAAAGAGGCAAGAAATAAATCTTCTTCCTTCTTCCGACTTCCATCGGACTGAAATCTGTTACATCCGTTACATCCGTTACATCCGTTACAGAATCCGTTGCCGAACTTCCTTCTTCCTTCTTCCTTCTTCCTGAGTCTTAGCTCAAGCCAGAGCAGATGTAGTCGAAATAGACGCCCATTTCTTTACCAGCGTCAGAACCGACCAAACCGGCGGTGACTTCTTTCATTGCTTGGATTGCTTGTACGGTAGAACCGATGGGCACGCCCAAGGAGTTGTAGGTTTCTTTCAAACCGTTGAGCACGCGCTCATCGAGGATGGAAGGGTCGCCAGCTAGCATAGCGTAGGTGGCATAGCGCAGGTAGTAGTCCAAGTCGCGGATGCAAGCTGCATAACGACGAGTGGTGTACATATTGCCGCCGGGACGAGTTACATCAGAGTACAACAGAGACTTAGCAACTGCTTCTTTGACGATTGTGGCTGCATTAGCGCTGATGGCGGTAGCGGCGCGGACGCGCAGTTCGCCAGAAGCAAAGTAGTTCTTGAGCTTGTCTAGAGCGCTGATGTCGAGGTACTTACCTTGAACGTCAGAGGAATTGATAACGGCGGTAATTGCGTCTTGCATGGTTGTCTTGTTTCCTAGAAAGTGGCTGAGTCAGTCCAATTTTGGAGCTAGAATTTGGAATTTGGGATTTGGGATTTGAGATTTTTAACTGGCTGGTTATTTGCAAAAGCTTTTAACTTGTTGCCGGCAACCCCCAATTTTTCAATCTAAAATCGAAAACCTAAAATCAAAATTCCTTACTGCATCGCACCGATAACGTAGTCGAAGTAGGAGGAAGCTTCGGAAGCATCTTCTCCAGACAGCAGCGAGCTTGCTGCATTTTTCATAGCGCGAACGCCTTCGGCGACGGCTTCAATCGGGGTGCCGAGAGATTTGTACATTTCGCGGACGCCGACAATACCGATTTCTTCGATCGGAGTAATGTCGCCAGCTACGATTCCGTAGGTAATCAAACGCAGGTAGTAGTCCATGTCGCGCAAGCAAGTTGCGGTCATTTCTTCGCCGTAAGCGTTGCCGCCGGGAGAAACAATATCAGGGCGCTTTTGGAAAAGTTGGTCGCCTGCTTGCTTGACGATGCGTTCGCGGGATTCGCTCAAAATTTGGGCGATGCGGACGCGGCGTTCACCAGAGGTGACGAAGCTTTTGATCCGATCTAATTCACCTGGGCTCAAGTAGCGAGCTTCGGCGTCTGCGTTGACGATTGATTTGGTGACGATACTCATCTTGTGTGTACCCGCTGGATATTTTGCTATATGAACTGCTCTGCGCTGAGCTAGCGAAGGCGGGCGCTTGCGTCCCGTATCTTTCCTGCTCAGGCAGGAGCTTTGACGGGGAAGGCTGGACTTTCCACACTCAGCAACTGTTGAAGTTGTTGGCGGGTGACTGCCTTCGGTGCTTAACGGCGCTGGTTCTTCACGCCGGTGCGCTTGTGAGTGCTCGCACTAAGCCTGTCGCTTACAATACCATAAATGACTGATGCGATCTTTAATTTATGATCAAGATTGCAGCAGGCCACTTAGTGGCGATCGAGTGACTATCGGGCAGTTAGTAAGGATATTGCTTCTCTGACACAACTACCTCTCGCAAGTATTTTGAGGCATTATGTTCACATTCTGAGTGTTACTGTAATAGTTTGTAACATTCCTTTTCATATTTGGGCCCTCGCTGGGGTCTTCATTGTTAAAATTTCATAGTTAAAAAATTGCTAAAATTATCTGGCAGCAAGGGTTACAGGCGATCGAGCCTTGAGCGGGAATTGTGACGGGCGATCGCGCAACCCTCAAAGACTTTTCCCTGAGAGGGAGACAGGGGGGAGACAGGCGGGGAGCATTGGTGTCAACTTAGGCTTTTAGTCCGCCAGTCCTCCCGCTCACCCGGCACTCCGCCAGGGAATGAATTCCCTGTCTCATAGCGAAAGTCCTCTAAAAGAGGACTGAAGAACTCATTAGTCCTCGCGAAGCGAGGACTTTGGCTTTGAGGCTCTTGTTTCCACCCCTGACGGACTATAGCAATCCTCGCATCATTTGTAAAAATATGTAGGGGTAGTGCTACCCCTACTCCCCGTGCCTACCCCAGCCTGCATCGGGGCAACCACGGGGGGTTTGCCCCTACAAGAATTACACGAATCATTTAGGATTGCTATATCGGTTTTACCTTAAGTTGACACCAATTAGGGGGAGATGTGCGATCGTCTCACATCTTGCAGTATTCTCAATAAGTTTTGGACGGGCGGGCTCTGGGGCCCAACCCCTACTACCCACAAGAACACTCACTCTTTGTGTTTGTGGAACAGGCATCTTGCCTGTTCTCGATAATAGTGCAAGATATAAAATCATCGGAAATCCTAACTTTCGAGCTTGTAGCTAGATTTGACTCTCACTTTAAATCTGGTGCGCCGTGAAAAGAAATCTATCAGCCCTTAAAAAAGCTTTACAGTTTGGCATTAGCGGTGCTGTCGGCGGTTTCGTCGGCAATCTCATCACCGAACCTTTCATGCAGGGGCTCACTGGTTCAGAATCTGTTTTTGACAGTGTATTGTCCACAGCTCGGTGGTTTGGATTGGTAGGCGGTGGTATTGCTACGGCTATCATGTTCGGCTATTATTACTATATCAAAGGCAAGCCTCAAATTAAACAGGCTTTAAAAAATGGCGGATTGTTTGGTTTAATTGCAGGAGCCATTTCTGGGGCGATCGCCGAAGGTATTTACAGCGGAATTGGCGACGGAAACAACGAATTATTGCGAGTAATTTGCTGGGGAATAGCTGGCAGTTTGTTAGGACTGGGACTTGCACAGCGGATTCCTAATTTGGGGGCGCTTCGCGGCCTGGGAGGCGGCGGTGTTGGGGGTGTGTTGGGCGGCTGTTTGTTTATTCTATTTGCTTACAATCTCTCCGGTACGGCGGGCCGTTTAGCTGGCTGTGCTGCGATCGGTTTTTGGATTGGAATTATGCTAGTTGTAGCTGAAACTTTGTTCAACAAAGCTTGGCTAGTAATTAGTTACGATACGGGAGCAAATCGCACTCTCACTCTGGGTGCGGAACCAGTGACTTTTGGCAGTGATGAAAATTTGTCTATTATCTGCATTCCTAATGTTTCGCCCCTAGCAATGCGGTTTCAATTGGAAGCCGGTCAAATTGTTTGCGAGAATGTTGATAGCGGGGCGGTGAGTTATTTGCGATCGGGCGACCAAAAGAGAATCGGCAACTGTACAATTACAGTAGGAAACTCTGACTTGCCAGCCCCAACACCGACAAATATTCCGCCTACCTTTATATCAGATCAGCCCGCAGTAAATTCTTTTACCAGCGGTCAATTTTCTCTGAAATTAGGCAGTCGAGTTATTCCTCTGAGTGCGGGAACTCAACTATTCACCTCTGACATACCGAGTTTAACAGCCGCAGCATCTAACGGGCTTGTAGCTATAGTCACTTCTCGATCGAGAAACGAGCTTTCGTTAGGATTGACAAATTTGTGCGATCGCGCTTGGTGGGCTACAGACATTCAAGGCGATATAAAAATGGTAGAACCTGAAACTACTCTGACTTTGGCGTTGGGAACTCAAATCGAATTCGGTGAATTAGAGGGCGAAATTGTGTAATTAAGCGAGTAGAAACTGAGATATTGCACCATTGTCAATAAACTTTTCATGGCCGGGCAGGATGCCCAGCCCACAATAAAATTTCCTCTTTGTGGAACGGGCATCTTGCCCGTTCTTAACAGGATATCCGGCCCAGCCCACAATAAAATTTCCTCTCTGTGGAACGGGCATCTTGCCCGTTCTTAACAGGATATCCGATCCACCCACAATAAAATTTCCTCTTTGTGGAACAGGCATCTTGCCTGTTCTTAATCATAATTCAAGCAGAACTGCTGCTAACTCCATTAATTACAGCCGCACCAATCAAATGAGCCAAACGCAAAGCTTCAGGAACTTTACCAGTGTCTGTCAAACGCTGAAGCACCCTCGCTATTACTTCCGGCTTTTCGCCGCAAACTTGAAAAAAGAAAGGTTCAAAAGCGTGAATTTTTCCGGCGCGGCGCAACAATTCTAAACGGTATTCCGAGTCTGGTAAATGGCGGAGGGCTTTTTCAACAGCAGCTAAATCTGGTTGGCGGCGCATGACAGCAACACAAGGAATTTGCAGCCGCGATGCTAACTCAGGAAGGTCAATAATATTGAAGCCTCCGAAAGCAATTCCGTCAAGCAAAACGAGATGCAATTGCGGCAGAAATTTGCCTCCGAGGAGTAGCCCAGAAATAGCATCCGTGGCATCTAATCCGTCTGGGAGGACTTGTCCCCACACCATTCCTTCAAATCGAGTTCCCCTGCAGACTATGCCCGCGATCGACACCAGACTGCCGCTTCTACGAGAAAACGGAGCGTCGTCAAAGCCAATAACCTTAATTGTGCGATCGAGCCTCAGCAAATCTGCCAGTTTCAACTTGGGGAATTCCGTAAGCTAAAGTTTTTGACATTAATTTGACTTCTAGATATAGTATCATATACGTTAAAGACCTCATTACTAAAAATATTTTAGACAATTGACCAAAAAATACATAGCAGCGATCGACCAAGGAACCACCAGCACCAGATTTATCGTATTCGATCGCCTGGGACAGATAATTTGCAGCAACCAACAAGAACATCAGCAAATCTATCCGCAACCAGGATGGGTTGAACACAATCCCGATGAAATTTGGCAGCGCACCCAAAGCGTGATTAAAAATGCCCTCGAAATCGGCAATATCGACCCCAAAGATATTGCTGCACTCGGTATTACTAACCAGCGGGAAACTACTATTGTTTGGGACAGAAAAACTGGCAAGCCTTACGGCAATGCCATTGTTTGGCAAGATACCCGCACTCACCAAATTTGCGAAAAATTAGCTGAACTTGAGGGCAAAGATCGATTTCAAAAACGATGCGGTTTGCCGCTTGCAACTTATTTCAGCGGGCCGAAAATTAAGTGGATGTTGGACAATATTCCAGGATTGCGGGAAGCTGCAAATCAAGGGGATGCGATTTTTGGCAATGTCGATACTTTTCTGATTTGGCACCTGACTGGCGGCGCGCACATTACCGATGTTACCAACGCCAGCCGCACGATGCTGATGGATTTGCAAACCCTTGATTGGGATGCGGAAACTTTGGAAATAATGGCAATTCCCCGCCAGATGCTGCCAGAAATTCGCCCTTCGAGTCAAGTTTTGGGAACTGCAAAAGGATTGCTTGCAGGTGTTCCAATTGCTGCTGCTTTGGGCGATCAGCAAGCCGCCCTCGTCGGGCAAACTTGTTTCAGTCCGGGGGAGGCGAAAAATACTTACGGTACGGGCTGTTTTATGTTGCTGAATACCGGTGAGACGATCGTCCCTTCAAAGCAAGGATTACTAACAACAGTCGCCTACAAGATGGGGGAATCGCCCGCTGTGTATGCTTTGGAAGGCAGTATTGCGATCGCCGGAGCTCTAGTGCAGTGGCTGCGGGACAATTTGGGCATCATCAACACATCTGCGGAAGTAGAAACATTAGCAAATACAGTCGAAGATAGTGGGGGAGTTTACGTTGTCCCGGCATTTTCGGGACTCTACGCACCCTATTGGAAAGACAGCGCGCGGGGAGTAATTGCCGGTTTAACTCGCTACGCGACTAAGGCACACATTGCCCGCGCAGCATTGGAAGCTACAGCGTGGCAAACGCGGGAAATTTTGGACGCTATGAATCAGGATTCTGCTGTGCAGCTTTTGTCTTTAAAAGTAGACGGAGGTATGGTGGGAAATCACACGCTGATGCAGTTTCAGAGCGATGTTTTGGGAGTGCCTGTGGTGCGGCCTGTGGTAGCAGAAACTACTGCACTCGGTGCCGCTTATGCGGCCGGTTTGGCGGTGGGTTTTTGGAGTCAGCTAGCCGAATTGCGGGACAATTGGGCGGTGGATTGTACTTGGGAACCGAAAATGCCGATCGCACTTCGCGAGCAAAAATATCGCTTTTGGAAAAAAGCAGTTTCCCGCACATTCGATTGGGAAGAATAAATCGCTGAGTTAACCCCAAAATCCGTATTTAGTGATATCCTTAAATCCAGCACTATTTTTTTTTCAATTTGCAAATAAATGATTTCGCTAAATAAGTTAAAAAAAATCTTCACCGCCTGTCTATTGATACTGACACTGGGATTTGTAGACATCGCCACTAATTCCCAAATGGCGATCGCAGATACAGCTACAAATCCCACAACCGCAGCCGAAGTCTTCACCACCAACTGTGCAGGGTGTCACATCAACGGCAGCAACATTATCAGGCGCGGCAAAAACTTGAAACAAAAAGCCTTAAAAAAATACGGCATGGATTCCATCGCCAACATTTCCAACTTAGTAACCAACGGCAAAGGTATTATGCCCGCTTACAAAGATCGTTTGTCGGAACAACAAATTATCGATGTTTCAGCTTACGTGCTATCCCAAGCTGAAACCGATTGGAAATAGAACCTCGGTAGATTATTTATAGCTTAGGCAATCTTGCCACAGACATCAGATATTTCTTTACCGCAGGTTGAAGCGCGAACAGAGTTTCACTTTCGGCTTGGACTGTTTCAATTAGCGATCGCCTTAAAAGCGATTCCAGCGCCTTCAGCAATTCTAAACCCCTCTCTTGCTGAATATCGGAGTACAATTTTTCACACCCAACAGGCTTGACTTCTTTCGCCATGCAGTGTAATAGCTGGATTTCTAATTCTGATAAGCGATAAAATTGCCGAGATAACGTATCGCTATAATCTCCCAGAAACAGCCCATTTCTTAAAAAGTTAGCAATGCTGTCCCCAAACATATCATGAATAGTTGTCGTTACTATTTTTAACGCTAAAGGATTGCCGCTGTATGCCTCTATCAATTGTGAGTATTCACCTTCTTCAGACAAACCCTTGTTTTTAAGGATTTCCACAGCCGCTTCTCCCAAACTACCCAATTTCAATGATCGTACAGATTGATTTTGACCTTCTAACGCCGCAATTTCTTTAGGTTTTTCGCAGCTAGTCAACAGCAAGCAACTTTGATGCTGCGATTTTCCTACTTGTTTCAGAAATTCCCCATACACTTGATATCCTTCTCGATAATTTCCTGTTAACTGCTCAGTGCAGAAAACAGCTTCCCACTCATCTAAGATTATCAAACATCGACGCTTTTGTAAACACTGAATCAGGCGCTGGATACCATCAGCGATGATAGTCGGTTCTATTGCATTTGTGGAAGCGATTAGGTTCTCCAGGGAAAACTCAAGCTGCGAGATCGCAGCTTGAAAAAATTTCTTATCCTGAGTAATTAACTGCAATTTATCTAAATCGCTTGGCGGTTTATCGGATAAAAATTCGATTAAATTTACCAGAGTATCTGCCAACACAGGTGCATGACTGAGGTTGACCCAAATTAAGCACTCAAACTGGTGTTTAATCAGATTTGTTAGCTTAGATGCTAAAGCAGTTTTGCCAATGCCACCCATACCCAATACAGCAACTAAGCGGCAGTCTTCCTGTAAAATCCATTGTTCTAAGTTAGCAAGTTCTGTTGTGCGCCCGTAGAAAATAGACGTATCCACCGCCAGCCCCCATTCAGTTAGATTTTCGATGGGAGTTTGGGGAGTTTGAGTATAATTTCTCAATGTAGGAAGCAATGTTTCTCCACTACCCTTTTGTTGATAACCACGTATTTCTAGCATACTTGGGATTTCTTTCCAGTCTTTCGGTTGTTGCAGCGTCAAAACTTGAATGTAGCGATACAGCCCTCTCGATAAGTCTACTCTAATACCGGCACATTCGCGGTGGAGTGCGGCGGCGATTTCCACCGGACTATAATTGCAAAGCAATCCTCGCAGGTAAGTTTTTTCTAAAGGAGTGAGTCGCTGCTTTCTACTGCTGGTGTAATCTTGTTTGGCTGCTGTCAAGTCTGCATATAACTGTTCGAGATTCCAGCCAGCCGCAGCCTCTATAAATTTCTGTGCTGGTATTTGTAAAAGTTTATTTCGCTGTGTCATGTATATTCATAATAAGTAAACACCCCGTCAACTCGATACAGCTACTTTGTCAGTCCGAAAAAGTTAGATGCACCTGATGCAACCTTGTAAGCGACTTTAATCTGTTTTGCCAGTTCAAGTCGAACACTTCCTTGCTATTAGAACATAATCTTGCTAAATCATGCGAAACTGTTTAGGTGAAATGCCTGTGTATCGTCGAAAGCACTTTGCAAAATGACTGGGATTGGCAAAGCCACACTCGATCGCAATATGGTTTATTGTCCATTCTGTCTGCTTTAGTAGTTGCTTCGATCGCTCTACTCGTTGCTGAATTAAGTAGGCATGAGGAGTCATTCCAGTTGATTGCTTAAACAATCGACAGAAATAGTATTGACTCATACCTAATTCGGCTGAAATTTCTGCTAACGATACATTTTCACTAAAACGATCGTTGATGTATTCAATAGCTTGCTTCAGTTTGTATTTTGACAAGCCGTCTTCATATTCTATCAGAATATGCTTACGGGTTGAGTAATATGTTAAGCAATGAGCCGCTAGAGCCGTCGCCATTGAATCCGCATAAAAGCAACTATTATTTGGATCGTTTTCCAATACTGCTGTCAGTGCTAAGATAATTTGCCAAACTAGCGGATCGGGTTTTTTAAGCGTGAGATTAACTTCAACTCGATCTGGGTTTACTGACTCATAGGCGGCATGATTAAGAAATGTAGGCTCAAGGTAGCAGTGAGTGATATCATTTTCCTGACTCCACCTAGCCTTAATAGGTGCGTAAGCAGGAAGTATTTCAATGCAACCCGTTTCATCCCGGTCATGCTGCACTAGGTGACGCTTACCATCAAAGGCTAATTCCACTTCTGTTGGCTGCTTCCAAGATGGAAGACAAATTATATGTTGCAAACCAGATGTTTCAGGAATTTCCATTGCAGGGAGTTGATAGTGTGCTAGATGAATATTTTTCCATCCCGCGTCATAACTGGAGTGAATGAGCGGGCGCTGAACCAACTTAGAAGTTGCATCTTGTTGAGAATAATCAATAGCTAAAGGTCTTTCTGTTAGCATCTTTTTGAGTCCTTGCAATCCCTATGGATAAAATTTTTGTCCAGTAGCTACCTCATCGGTATAACTCGTAGTTATACGGAAACTTTCTGTATAATATGCCAAATTGAGTAATTATCACAAAAATACCTAATAAAAATACTAATAGCTGTTAGGTGACTTATCGGTCTTGAGTGTTTTATAAATGTAGAAGGCAGTATTTTATAACACTTGCTATCATAAAAGTTAAGAGGACAGCTTAAATGGCATCAGTTCAAGTCACAAATCAGTTAACTACAACTGACAAGGATATCCCGACTCCTAGGCCTAACGATGGTTCTGCAAGAACTCGCGCTAAAGATTACCTCTTAGAGGTAGGGTTAGTTAATCAGCCTATATCAATTGATGTCTTTAAAGATCTGAGCACTAGCTTCGATCCTTACGTGCAAGTCTTTCAGGTACCCAAAGGCAGCAGGGGTGCGAATGTCGCTGATGGGGCTCTTCTTCTTGCTCAGGTTGATGATGGCGGCAGCGGCGTCAACTCAAAAATACCGAGTTCTGGTGTCCAATACTCCAATGGTGCTGGTCCCACGCTTACAAGTCTGCCTGGTGTGGACTATGTAGTCCGCGTGACTAGCTTGGATACGTTAACACAACTTCCTCAGCCTTTCACATTAGAGGTTTCAACTCCCAGTGGCACTGTCACCTTGAAAGACCCTATAACAGGTGCCCCTTTAAATCCAGCAGGCAGTAGTGGCGTTCCCGTCGCGCGTTTCTTTGACAAGACGGCAGGAGGGCATTTTTATACTACAGACCCAATAGAGAAAAGTGACCGACTAACCAACCCTGCTCGTTTCCAGAGTGAAGGCGATGAATTTACCGCTCCAGGCGACGGTAACGCAAAGGTTCAACGCTTCTTAAATACGGCATCAGGAACCTATTTCTTTACGAATAAACCTGGTGAGATACAGTTTGTTCGCACCTTACCCCAGTTCCGCGATCAGGGGGAGGTTTTCAATTCATATAGCACCGCAGTTCCGGGTGCAATACCCGTCTATCGTTTTACCAACCTGGCGAGGGAACGGGAAAATTCGCAAAATATTACACACTTTTTCACAGCAGACCCAAGGCAGCGGCGGGATGTACAGGTGAGGTCAGATTTCCGGGATGAGGGGGTTGCTTTTTATGCTCTTCCCCCCGTCGTCTAAGCAGGCAGTTGGATTCATCTAGGTTTAAAATGATGAGTAGGGTGCGTGCGACGCACCCTACTTTTTTATCTATTAAACTTTTGGGTAACAAGCGATATTTTGGTCATCCTATGAACAATCTCAGTACAAAACCTTCCCTCTTCAAGGCTTTAACTGTAATTATCTTGTGTTTGTATCTAATCTTAGCTGTCAGCCCGCCCGCTTTGGCTTCGATTCACAAATATCCCGAAACTGCTGAGACAGTAATGTTCCGATCCGTACAAAGCCTCCGCGATACTGATGACAAAGCGTGGCAAGTTGTTTTGTACAAGCGAGTAAAGTCGGGAATAGTAAAGTCTTTAAACCTGAGATTAGTAGGATTTCCCGGAACAGAATTGCAACATCCTGTTTCGCTGAAAGTTGTGGCGGGAAAGCTGGAAATTGGCACAGCAAAAGATATTTGGAAAGAGTCTAATTTGCCAATTAATGTCGGAGAATACGATTTTAAATCAATAATTGCACAATTGGAAAGCAATCGACCTTTGCTGTTGAATTTTCCCGTGAAAAATCAAAAAGGAACAGAATTGCTGGTTCCTCCTTTTGCTGTGAGAGAATGGCGGCTGTTGTCTGACAAAAACTAAAGATACCAATTTAAGCGCACTCTACATTTAAAAGCCATACAATTTCCCATGTCACAAATCGCTATGTTTAAATATGCCTTAAGGTAGATTTAACGTATTTGAAGAATAATGTGGTCTGGCAAAAACTAAAGATACCAATTTAATAGCACTCTACATTTAAAATCGCTACGATTTCATCAATGTATCAAAAATAACTTTATTTACATAGACCTTAAGGTAGATTTAACCTATTTTAAGGGTAATTATGAAACAAACTAAAAACTGAGTTAGTCAGGTGACAAAACTTCAGTGTTTTAACGTAGGTGTATTCAGGGTAAATCTACTATGACTTTAATCAGTAAAATTGTCCGAAAAGCTTTGGCAACAGGTTACTTAACGGTTGAGGCCGAAGAACAGTTGCGACAGCAGTTGCAGATGACCAAGTATGGTTTAGAAGATTTTGAGGCTTTTATTAATTTGCAGAAAGAGGTTATGGAGGGTAGGGTGAAACAGCAAGCTTTGGAATTGTTACGATCGCGCAAATGTTCTGCGACGGCTTGAATCGACTGCGATCGACCTTTTGGAGAAATGGGATAAAAAAGTTACAGCATCTTCTATATTTTATCCCTAACAGGGCTTACGCATTAAGACCGAAGAAACCGGGTTTTTTACCTAATCTCTGGCTGAAAACGAAAAATTTTCGTAAAAAACCCGGTTTCTGACCACCCGTGCCTAAGTTTTACCTAATTAGAAATTTCCGGCGCCATAAAACTTGACAAAAATACCAAAATCGCGAATAATGGTAGATTGTCTGTCTAAATCCGGCTCGGATCAGGTTAAGACATTCCAAAAGCTGGAGAGCAGTCAGCAGTCAAAAGTCCACAACGACCAATGACCAATGACTCATCAGCTACCTGTACGGCAATCTCAACAACCATCCCATGACTTACGCAATCATTGAAACCGGCGGCAAACAATTTCGGGTAGAACCAGGCCGCTTCTACGACATCGAACTGCTTCACGTTGAAGCTGAATCCAAAGTCACCATAGACAAAGTATTTCTGATCCAGCACGAAGGCGAGGTTCATATCGGCCAGCCTCTACTAGAAAATGCCACAGTAGAAGGAACGGTTCTCCGGCATTTCCGGGGCCGCAAAGTCCTCGTCTACAAGATGAAGCCGAAAAAGAAAACTCGGAAGAAAAAAGGGCACCGTCAAGAAACAACTCGCTTTATGATTGACTCCATCAGCGTCAACGGTACAGTGTTAGCAGCCAGAGACTTAACTCAAGCAGTTGTTGAAACTCCCCAAACCGCCGAAACTGATTCAGAATAAAAAATAGTAAATACAGTTGAGGATATTATGGCCCACAAGAAAGGTACAGGCAGTACACGTAACGGACGCGACTCTAATTCTCAGCGTCTGGGTGTCAAAAAGTACGGCGGTCAAGTTGTCAAAGCTGGCAACATTTTGATCCGTCAACGCGGCACTAAAGTTCACCCTGGTAATAATGTTGGTATCGGCAGAGATGATACTTTGTTTGCCATGATTGACGGTGTGGTGACTTTTGAAAGAAAAGGCAAAACTCGCAAGAAAGTCAGCATTTATCCTGTTGTAGCAGCACCTGTGGCTGAAGCTGTGGCTGAAGCTGTAGCAGTTTAATTCCTCGTTCGTAGGTTCGGCCGATTCCTGATCAATTAAGGTAGAACCGATAGTCCGACAGTCCGACAGGGGTTGAAACCCCTGCCTCAAAGCTAAAGTCCTCTGAAGAGGACTGAAGAACTCATTAGTCCTCTTGAGAGGACTTTCGCTATTAGCCAGGGAATTCATTCCCTGGCGGACTAGAGGCTTAATTTGTCACTAATTTGTGGCTAGCCTCCTCCGACAATTGTGACAACTTCTAAGATGTCACCCTCTTGCATCTTTGTAGTTTCCCAAAATTGTTTGTGCAGAATTTCCCCGTTGTACTCCACAGCCACCAAGCGCGGGTTTAATCCCAATTGTTCTAGTAATTTTGGTAACGGTGTGTCGATCGCACAATTGCGGGTTTCTCCGTTAACTTGCAGCGCAATTTGATTTATCATAAGTAAAATATCAGTTTTCAGGGCGGGTTTGGTAACAAAATTATATTTTATGCACAGATTTCCTGTGCTAAACCCGCCCTACAAATCCCCAATCAACCTAGCTTTTCCCGTGCAAAGCTTTCTGAGCTTTCAGATTCTGCATCCGAATCAACTGCGAGATGAAAAACTGCGTCACTAAAGTAGGCTGTTCTGCTTCCATAATCGCGCGTACTATGGCAACCCTTTGAGCTCCGGCATTCAATACTTCATCGAGGTTGTTGATATCAATTCCGCCGATCGCAAACCACGGAATCGGCGACTTATTAGCAGCATACCGCACATAGTCCAAACCTGCCGCCTGTTTATCAGGTTTAGTAGGAGTGGAGTAAACAGGCCCAACTCCAATATAGTCGGCTCCCGCGTCAACCGCTCGCTGCATTTCCTCGCCATTCGTAGTCGAACAACCAATGATCCGTCCCGGGCCGAGCAACTTGCGCGCTTCCGCCACAGGCAAATCTTGCTGTCCTAAGTGTACGCCGTCGGCATCCGCTGCGATCGCAAAATCCACGCGATCGTTCACAATCAGCAAAGCATCATAGCGGTGACAAAGTTCGCAAAGCTTACGCGCGTTGGCCAGCTTTACCCCGTCGTCTGAGGTTTTGTCGCGGTACTGCACCAAAGTCAGTCCCCCTTGCAAAGCAGCTTCCACAACTCCCATCAAGTTGTCTCTCGGCGAAGTTACAAGGTATAACTGCGATCGAAGTAACTGCTGGTAGCGCCGGTAAGCCAGCAAATCGCTTTCGAGAGTATAAACCCGATAGCGCATCTGCTTAAAAGCCGCGCCCATATTCCGATCGTAAATTTTGCCATACTCTTCGAGTACCCGCAGAGCTTCTTCCACCCGACAGAAATTCGCCTCCAGTAGCTGCTGAATGCTCGAACGCTGCTCTTCCTGCGGGTGAGTCAACTCCGTACCCGGATCAGCCGGCGTATCCCTAGCACTTCGCAATTCTGCGACGTGCCAAGCAGCCAATTCTTGACGCAGTTGCTTGCACTCCCCAGCTAAATCCGAGCTGTTGAGACCAAACCTGCACCATTCTTCAATAATTCTCAACCCTTCGCGCGATCGATCTAAATTTGCATCTAAAATCCGGCAGAGGGCTGGCTGTGCCGGTAAAGTTCTGTTTTGTTTGTCGGTCATTCACAACCACCCTAATTATAATTAATCCTACGAGTCAAACCGCTACATTGTCCCACGCTGTCATTCGATTTTAGATTTTAGATTTTGGATTTTGGATTGACCCCACGGATAAATTCGGGGGCTTGAGGATTTTAGATTTGAGATGCTTTCGATTGATTCCACGGATGGAGACGGGGGCTTGTACCATCAAGAAATTCTTGGTCAAGATCGTAGCAAAGCGATCGACCTAATTTTTACCTCAACCGATTTAATTTAGACAAATTTTTAAGTTTTATTGAATTTGAGAAAAACGAAGCATAATAGATCAAACTTGATGAGAGTGAAATCGTTAAGCTGCATACCACACTTGGGAGGAGAGCCGTGAGGTTAGCAGAACAACACAAAAGATTAAGGGAGAACAACCCAAGCAGGCGGGCGTCTTTAAATTTCGATCGCGAAAACCCGACACGAAACACCGGAGGCGAAACTCGGATCACAGATAAGTTGCGTTTGTTTATGCTGATTTACTTACAACAGACCTGGTGCAAAGAAAAGCGATCGCAAAAATCTTGTTTGAGTTCTTGCCTTCTACTCGTCTTTGCGATGACCGCCCTTGGCAACCATCAACCGTCAGTTATCGCTGCCGGGATACCCGGAGTGCAGCTACTTTCTCAGACGCTGCAGAGCGAGATTAACATACTGTACGTCAGCTCGATCGGGGGCAGCGACACAGGAGGCAACGGCAGCGATCGAGCTCCGTTTAAAACCCTTACCTACGCCTTAAGCGTGGCCCCGCCCAAAACAGCGATTTTGCTAGCGCCCGGTACTTACAGCGAGCAAACCGGCGAAAAATTTCCATTAATGCTCAGGCCCAGCGTGACAGTTCAGGGAAATCCCAACACTCGCGGTCAGAATATTGTCATCAAAGGCGGAGGATACTTTATCAGTCCGACTTCGGCGGGTCAAAATATTGCGATTTTAGGCGCAGATGGGGCGGGACTCAGCGGGGTGACGGTGACGAATACCAACTCTCGCGGTTACGCTTTGTGGATCGAATCGAGTTCTCCGACAGTTGTCAACAATACTTTTTCTGGGAGCACTCACGACGGAATTTCGGTAGTGGGTACTTCCAGGCCGACGATTGGCGGGAATGTTTTCTCGAAAAATGGAGCTAACGGCATCACGATTTTTGGCAGTTCCCAGCCGGAAGTTCGAGATAATGTGTTTGAAAACACGGGATTTGGGGTGAATGTAGCGCAGAACGCTTCGCCTCTGCTGATCGGCAACAAAATTACTCGCAATAAGGACGGCGTGGTGGTGCAAGCTAATGCTAGACCGGTGCTGCGTAACAATTATATCGAGAGTAACCGGCGGGACGGAATTGTGGCGATATCGAGCTCTCTGCCGGATTTGGGAACAGCAGCCGAACCGGGGGGCAATGTCATTCGCAACAACGGTCAGTACGATGTGAACAATGCAGCAAAAGGTCAAGTAATCCCAGCTTACGGCAATCAATTGTCGAGCAGCCGGACGACTGGATCGGTTGATGTGGCGGGAACTTTTACCCCTCCACCAATGGGGGGAAGTGCTTTGCAGCGTATAGCCGATCGACCTCCCAGCATCGGTGGCCCCGACACTTCTCTCCCTGTTTACACTCCTGGGCGACTAAGCCCCAGAGTTGAAAGAGCGCCACTTCCTCCGCCTGCGCCCGTTTCCCGGCGACCGGTGCAAAATCGACCCGCACCGCGAAGCGCCCAGTTGCGCCAAGAGCTTTCTGGGAGGAATGTCGGTGCTTCATCGGTAGTCCCAGGGACAATCGCAATTCCTGTGCCCGATCCGAATTATCGATCTGTTTCGGAAATTTCGGTACAGCAATCAATGATTCCTCCCAATTTTGATAGTTCGAGTTCGGTTTCTTCCGAGGGTAGATTGCCGGTTCCGGGCCGCAACATTCCTATCGGAAGGGGCGGCTATGTACCTGCACCTTTAGGGGGGAATTCTTGGCCCGATGCTGCGGATAATTCGCCGTCATTCGATCGAGCCAGAGCTTTGGGTTTCCGGTATCGAGTTGTGGTGGATGCCAACAGTTGGGGCGATCGACAAAAAATGCAATCCCTCGTTCCCGGTGCTTTTCGCTCTTTTTCCAGCGGACGACCGGTGATCCAAGCCGGTGCTTTTCGGGAACGCGAAAAAGCTGAGGAATTGCTAGAAATGCTCAGCGCTAACGGTTTGAATGCTCAAATTGAAGAAATTAAATAGTTATTGGGCATTGGGAATTGGGCATTGGGAATTGGGCATTGGGCATTGGGAATTGGGCATTGGGAATATCCTTTCCGGCTAAGCTGTTCGGCATTTAAAGGAGGTTAACCAATAACCAATAACCAATAACCAACAACAAAATTTTAGGGCCTAGCATATCGGATGCCAGACCCTAAAAAGTTTGTAAATTAAGTTGATTCAAGTGGGATTTTAGCTCTACTGAGTTTCAGCAAACTACAACTAAGGTGGACTTTTTTGCAACTACTCTGGAGACGAGCTAGCTATCAGCGGAGTCTATTCAGACTTCTGTGTTTGACTGTGCGATCGCAACTTTTGATTCATGCAATAGCCTCAAGCTATCTAACCAATACGAATCGCAATATCAACCTTTCTTTGCTAATAAGCTACACTGTTCAGGCGTTGCCTGCGAACTAGAGCCGATCGGGACAAATACTCTAATTCCAAATTTTTTATCCAAGTTTTTTGTGCTTCTTGGTTTTGCCCCTCATGTTTTTAAGTTAACACCAACTGCGCGCATAAAAACACTTTGTTTACCAAACTTGACACTTTTTGACGTGCAGAAATACTTCCAAAAGCGATTATTAACAATTTGTAAAATTAGTAGGTCGCACAATGTGCAGTTTGCTAATAAAATCTCGACTTTGGGGATATCAGAAACCGGGTTTTTTTACCAAAATACGGCGTTACATCCAGAGTTATAGGTAAAAAACCCGGTTTCTTGAGTCTTGCTGCGTCCAAGACTGTACACCTTGCTGTCAACGCAGCAGAGCTTCCCAAGTTGCGCGACCGACAATGCCGTCTGCTGGCAATTGGTATTGTCGCTGAGCCGCCTTGACAGCAGCTTGAGTTTCCGGGCCAAACACGCCGTCAGCACTCACCCGCAAAAATCCCTTGGCCTGCAGCCGCTCTTGCAAATCTCTGACTGCCGGCCCCCGCATTCGTCTTCTCAAAACTGGAAAATTGGTTGGCTGCGCTTCGGGGCTAATCTCTGAGTTGTCGCCAGTTACAGGATCGTTGGCGATCGGGTTTTCGATCGCGCTCGGAGTCGCAGGAAACAGCCGATTCCAAGTATCTTGACCGACTATGGCGTCGGGAGGCAAACCTGCTGCTTCCTGAAACTGAGACACAGCTCTAGCGGTGCTTTGTGAGAAAATCCCGTCTACAGTGCCAGTATAAAAGCCCAACAATTGAAGAACAGCTTGGAGTTCGATCACTTCCGAGCCGCGGCTGCCCAATTTGATTGCGGGGCGGACGATCGCACCTGTTTGAGCGATCCGGCTGTTGCTGTTAACTTGTTCGGAGGTAGGTAGCTGTGCGACAGCAGGAGTAGGGGCGATCGAGCCTATTGCCAATAAACCGCACAAACTCCAGCCAAAGAGCAAACTCGGAACCTCGCGGGCGTCATTCCAGCTTGCTGTCAAGTTTTGGGACATTGGGAATTCGACCTCTGCAAAACTGGTAGCGATCGTACATCAAATCTGGAAAAAATTGGGAATTTCGGCAACGAGCAATCTACGGGATGTAACCGATGGATGTTAAGCCAATAAGTCAAGCGTGAAGTTCGGCAACGCATTGGCAAGGGAGAATTTAACGGATGGATGTTAAGCCAACAAGTCAAGCGTGAAGATTTTTCCCAATCTCCCCCTCTCCCCCTCTCCCAATCTCCCCCTCTCCCCATCTCCCCCTCTCCCAATCTCCCCCTCTCCCAATCTCCCCCTCTCCCAATCTCCCCCTCTCCCCCTCTCCCCCTCTCCCCCTCTCCCCTTCCCTTTCCTAAAAAAAATTTATAAATAATATCCTGAAAACCCCGCGACTTTAGTCCGGGGATGAAAGGGGCAAGGAGGCTTTAGCCTCCCAGTCTATTTTC
>NZ_JAUBUB010000096.1:0-24521 GCF_036705265.1 Microcoleus sp. B4-C2 | reverse complement strand
CGCCCGTCCTTTTTGGACGGGCGGGACGCCCATCCCACTTTCAAGAGTGGAAGTTATTTAATTCTCATTCCTTAATAACTCATAACAATAATCATAAAAACAAAACCCGCCGGCGCGGGTTTCATCTTAAAGCTAATTGTTAATAAGTGCTAATTTCAACTACTTCTGAGGAACAAGAGCCTCATTACCAGCAACGGGACGGGGAGACGAAGCGGTAGTTCGCAAAAGTGCGATCGCCTGCGCGTAGCAAGGATCGTCCTTAGTCGCAACCAACATCGGTTTGTTAGCTAATTTCAGCTTTTGTTCGTCGGTGACTTCGACTTTAACATCGGGAGTAACCCCCTTCTGGCTGATATCCGTACCGTTGGGAGTATAGTAGTGAGCGATCGTCACCGCTAATCCCGAACCATCAGCCAAAGAATGCACCGACTGCACCAAAGCTTTGCCAAAAGTTTGGCCGCCGATCACAGTTGCGCGCTTATTATCCTTCAGAGCACCAGCCAAAATCTCGCTGGCGCTCGCCGAGTTGTCGTCCACGAGCACCACCAAAGGCTTGTCAGTGAGCGCAGTGCGATTTGCCTTCATTTCCTGAGAATCGCCCGTGCGATCGACTGTGCGGACGATCGCCCCTGTATCCATCCACATCCGAGCGATATCAATACTCACTCGCAGCAACCCGCCGGGATTCCCCCGCAAATCCAAAACAAAAGCGTCAGCTTTCTGAGCCGTGAGCTTTTTAATCGCCGCCTGCATTTGTTCGCCCGCGTGGGAGCTAAACTCTTGCAAACGGATGTAACCCACATTCTGACCCCCTTCATTCTTGAGGCTGTAGCGAACCGCGGCTACCTCAATTCTCGCCCTAGTCAGAGTGATGTCAAATTCGCTTTTGCCCTCACGAGCAATCCGCAGCGTGACTTTCGTGCCTTCATCGCCCCGAATTATCTGAGCCGCATCCGAGACAGTCATGCCTTTGGTAGTTTTGCCGTCAATCACCAAAATCGTATCACCCGCTAGAATCCCTGCCTTCAGGGCCGGGGAATTTTCCATCGGCTCGACTACCCTAATCGCTTTCGTTTTCTCGTCTTCTTCCAGCCTCATCCCCACCCCTGTCAGTTCCCCAGAGGTTTGATTTGTCAGCGCTTCGTACTGCTTCGGGTCCATGAAGCGGGTGTAGGGGTCGTTTAATTTCTCTAGGGCTTTGCGGAGGGCGGTGTAGGCCGCTTCGCGAGAGGTATAATTTTTGCTCAGCAGTTCTTGGCGGGTTACTTGCCAGTCAGTCTTGTTAAAGCTGCCATCAACATAGTCTCGGTTCACAATTTGCCAAGCTTCGTCCAAGACAGCTTTGGGGCTATCTTGAAGCTCGGCGCGGACTGATTGACTCAGGCCGGGAACGAGTAAAGATATCGAAGCGGTTGTTGCCATCGCCCCACTGAACAGGGCTGCCTGTAACTTAGAAAAGCGTTTGCGGGCTTGATTCATTGAATTTGGCTCAATTCGATTTTAGATTTTTGATTTGAGATTTTATATTGCTAAAAAATCTCACACTACTACTTAAACTATTGTGTGGAGGCTCCACCATCCCTTTGGACAGTCTAACGAGATTCATAGTCGATCGCCAACCAATTATTACTCTCTTTCAATAAACTTAATTTAAAACTTGGATTTATAAAGTGCCGTGGAAGCTAAAATCGAACAATTTTCGCATAAGTGGTTGAGCCTGCTCCTTAATGGAGTTATTGGTCTAGCAGCGCTGGCGGGGGTCGTCGCCATGCAGTCTAGCGGGCAGTTAGGCGGAATGTCCCCAGTTGGCGTTCAGGGGCAAAACCCGCCCTCTGGAATGTCTGCTGCCAGTTTCAAGCAAGCCGCACAGCAAGAAGCGCAGCAAGAAGCCCTGCGGCTGAGAATGCTCAAAACTATCCCTAGTTTTGGGTTTGATAATTTAATTGCAAATTGGACATTTCTCAAATTTTTGCAGTATTTTGGCGACGACGAAGCGCGAGATGTGACGGGCTACAATCTGAGCCAAGATTATTTTGACATAGTTACGCAGCGCGACCCGCGGTGGGCTGACATCTACCTGTTTCTCTCCACAGCTATTTCTTTTTATCAAGGAAACCCTGAAACTGCTGTTAACTTTATAGAGCGTGGTACTAGGGCCCTTGCCCTTTCGCCCCAACTTCATTCCCAATCGTGGATAGTGTGGCGAACGAAAGGTATTGATGAGTTGCTGCTGTTGGGGGATATTCCCGAGTCAATTCGCTCCCACGAAATGGCCGCTGATTGGGTGGAAGGAACCCCAGAAGGAGCTTCATTGGCGCCGAGGTTTCGAGCAACTGCTGAGTTTTTGCGCCGAGATCCCGATAGCGTGCCGGTGCGGTTTACTGCTTGGAGCACGGTTTATGCTCAAACAACTGATAAGTTGGTGCGTCAAAGGGCGAGACAAGCTCTTGTCAAGTTGGGAGCTCAGGTGCAAAAAGATCGGGATGGAAACGAGAGTTTTATTTTGCCCCCTCGAAAGTAAGCAGAAGGCAGAAGGAAGTTCGGCAACGGATTGTGTAACGGATGTAACGGATGTAACGGATATCAGGAAGAAGGAAGAAGGGAAATGCAGCCGCAGTAATAGTTTCAGCTATCAAGAATGTCCTAAATGTCAAGACGGTTGACTGTAGTTCTCCAATCCAAAATCCAAAATCTAAAATCTAAAATCGGCTTGAGTTAGTTCGCGCCATTCACCGGGTTTGAGGCCTTCGAGACGCAAATGCCCGATCGCACATCTGACCAGCCGCAGCGTCGGAAACCCTACTGCTGCGGTCATCCGGCGCACTTGACGGTTGCGGCCTTCTGTCAGAGTCATTTCCAGCCAAGCTGTCGGCACGTTTTTGCGAAATCTAATCGGCGGTTCGCGGGGCGGCAAAGCGGGTTCTTCTAACAATAATTGCACTTTTGCCGATCGAGTCCGATAATCTTGAATTGTGACACCTGTCTGCAAAGCAGCGATCGCACTTGCATCAGGAATTCGTTCCACCTGCACCCAGTAAGTGCGGGGGTGAGCGAATTTCGGGTCACTGAGGCGGTGCTGCATTTGTCCATCATCGGTTAGCAGCAACAAACCTTCACTATCGCGATCGAGCCTTCCTACTGCATAAATGTTAGGAATAGGAATATAATCTTTCAGGGTTCTGCGTTTAACTTCCCCTGAATTGTCAGTGAATTGAGTTAAAACATCATAGGGTTTGTAAAATAAAATGTACCGATAGGGCATGACAAATTAAAAAATAAGAATGTACTAATGTCAATAAATTTGTAGGGGCGGGTTTCACCGACAATAATTGGCTAAAACTCACAATCTCAAAAACCCGCCCCCACCCAACGTCAAACCACTTTCTCTCTCTCTTCTCTCCTCTGCGCCCTCTGCGCCCTCTGCGGTTCATAAAAAAATAAATCTTGTTAACCAACGATTCAAACCAGCTCTAAAATCTTCATCCTTTAAGAGCCTCGCAAATCTCAACTACCCAATTTTACCATGTCCGAAGCCACACACCGCGTTTGCATCGTCTTAGGAACTCGCCCAGAAGCGATTAAACTAGCCCCAGTAATTCAACTCTTCAAAAGTTCTCCAACCTTTGACACCCAAGTAATTTTAACCGGTCAGCACCGAGAAATGGTCGAGCAAGTAATGCGAATGTTCGATCTAAAAGCCGATCGGGATTTAGCAATTATGCAGCACCAGCAAACCTTGACGGATATTACATCCCGGAGTTTGCAGGGTTTGGAAGCCTTGTTTAAAGAATTGCAGCCCCAAATCGTCTTAGTTCAGGGCGATACAACGACTGCGTTTGCCGCTACTTTGGCTGCATTTTACCAGAAAATACCCGTAGGTCACGTAGAAGCCGGATTGCGGACAGACGACGTGTTCAATCCTTACCCCGAAGAGGCTAACCGACGGTTGATATCTCAGCTCACACGGCTGCATTTTGCCCCGACAGAGCTGGCCCAAGAGAATTTAGGGCGATCGGGCGTTTTGGGAGAAATTCACCGTACAGGCAACACAGTAATCGATGCTTTGCTTTCTGTCGCCAAACGCCAACCAGAATGCAACATTCCTAACTTAGATTGGAGCAAATATCGCACTATCTTAGCAACAGTTCACCGCCGCGAAAATTGGGGAGAACCATTAGCAGGAATTGCGCGGGCATTTCTCCAAATTTTAGATAAGTTTCCCGATACAGCCTTGCTCTTACCTCTACACCGAAATCCCACAGTCAGAGAACCTTTAAAAGCTCTTTTGGGCGACCATCCGAGAGTCTTTTTAACTGAACCTTTAGATTACGCAGAATTAGTAGGAGCAATTCAGAGATGTCATTTAATCCTCACAGATTCGGGTGGCTTGCAAGAAGAAGCACCTAGTTTGGGCAAGCCAGTTTTAGTATTACGAGAAACCACAGAAAGACCAGAGGCAATTTCTGCGGGTACTGCTAAACTGGTTGGTACTAATTCTGATATAATTACAGCAGCAGCGGCAGAATTGCTGAGCAATGCGGAAGCATACAACGCAATGGCAATGGCAATTAATCCCTTTGGGGACGGTTTGGCCTCCTCGCGGATTTTGAAAATTGTTGAAGAGTATTTTAGTTAACTACTCCTCGATTATTCGGCGGTTGAAAGCGCAACTATACAAACTTTCTTACCCGCAGAGGGGGACTAATTCCTGCTAAAAAAACTCGGTTTCTACCTCGCTTCCCGAATTACCAATCCCCACCGCCACCCCCACCACTAGACTCGCCACCGCCAAAGCTACCCCCGGAGTCGCTACTGCTACTGCTACTGCTGTAGTCACTACTGCTACTGCTGTAGTTACTGCGGTTATTACCCTGATAACGGCTGCGGGAGGGGAAAGGAGATTTCCCAGAAAATAAGCTGCCAAATATCCTGAAGATAATGAAGCAAGGTATAAATGCTATGAATAAGAACCCAAGTAAGTCATAGATTGGATTCGATGAATCTTCACCTGTGGATGTACTATTGCTAATAACTGGCGATTGACTAGGTATTGGTGACGGTTTCAGCGCTTGAGATGGTACGATCGGAGCCAAAGGCAGCGTGATTTGAGATTGAGCATTTACCATAGGAGTTTGTAAAACATTTACTAACGCCTTTGTCCCGGCTAATGTGCCCCCGTCAAAGTCCTGCTGTTTAAATCGGGGCGTAATTTCGGTTTCAATAATGCCCACTGCTTTAGCATCCGGCAAAATGCTTTGAATGCCAGAACCTGTTTCAATTTGAACGCGGCGTTCCCCCGAAGAAATCAACAATAAAACTCCGTTATTTTTACCTTTCTTGCCAATACCCCAAAAGTTAAATAGTTCTGTAGCAAATGCTTTTGGTGTCGCCGATGGTTTAGTACCAGTCACTGTCACAACAGCGATTTCTGAGCCATTTTTCGCCTCTAAATCCGAAATCATTTGATTGAGCTGAATTTCGGTGCTGTTGCTGAGAATGTTTGCCTTGTCCGTTACCCAAGTGTTATTTACTTGACGGGGATTCGGTACTTCTTGTACTGTTATAGCTTGGCTCGTTACGGGAAATGCAATTGCCGAAAAGCATAGCAAACTGATCCAGATTATTTGTTTATTGCTAAATTGTAACTGCATCGCTTCAGTCTCCTGAATAACTGCTAGTCTGAAATTGACATATATCTGTCCGCCTAATTACCATTAAATAACCAGCTCGCTGTGATGTCAATTCAGATTATTCAGAAGTTGGATTCATAAAAATCATAATTTTAGGTGCGCCGTGGGTACCCTACATTTATACTCTTGCACGCACGGGTGGCGAGAAACCGGGTTTTTTACCAAAATAATTGCTGAAAACAGTCAATCTCGGTTCAAAAACCCGGTTTCTTAGTGGGCGAGTGCAAGTGTGAACTAATTTAGATATTTTTAAGGAGAGGGAACCGGTGGCAGAAAATTGCTGCTGCCTTTATAACCGGATAAAATAGCCAGTTTTTCCAAAGATTGCCGCCCCGTGTAATATTTCCCCCGAATTTCCCAAGTGGGATAAGCTTTAATATTGGCAGCTTTGCACAAATCCGGTTGAGCATCTTTGCCTCTGGGATCGCACTCAATGTAAGTAATTGCGGTAAATGCTTCTTTGCCGAAAAGTTCTTGTTGCGTGTGACAGTGAGGACACCAGTAAGCACCGTACATTCTAGCTTTGATGGTCTGCAAATGGGTTGCTAAAGCTATTTGTTCCGGCACTGATTCGCTGCGAATAGGTGGCGCTTCTTGTTCGGTAACAGGCTGTGCGGAAGGGGGAGGAGGAGGGAGGGTTTGTGCTAATTTTTGAGTGGGTTTGTTGCTGAAACTGAACTGTGCAATTCTTCCGTCTGCTTTGGTAGTGACGAAAATCCCCAAAGTCAGGAAAATGCCGATCGCACAAAAGTTGAATTTGCTTACTCTCATCTTGGATTTCATCTTGGATTTGCTAGGATTTCGCGAGCTTGATTCATAGCCTCTACAGGATTGTTTACCACAAAAATGTTAAATTGTGCTAAACGTTTAAAAAAAAGTTGACTTTCGGCGCTGTGATTTAACAATATAACTTGTTTGTTAGCTTTGAGAGCGAGGGCGATTTCCGAAGCAGTGCCCGTGCCCGTACCGCAGGCAATTATTACATCTGAAGAAAGAATGTTAATGTTATTTCTGGCGTTTCCCATATCGGTGACAATGGCAATATCTACAGATTCAGAAATGCCGCGAGTGTCATTCCCCGGAAGGATGCCGACTGTTAAACCGTTAGCTGATTTTGCTCCTTTGTTAGCGGCATCCATGACGCCGACATTTCTGCCACCAGTTAGCAATATCCACCCTGCTTCGGCGATGAGTTGTCCGAGTTGATAGGCGTTTTCTAAGTCGGTGGATGTGGCACTCTCGCCAGGGCCCATGATGCCAATGATGATTTTTTTCATAGTTTTGGAGTGAATATGGTGTTATTAATACTTGCTAGTTTTTTGGCACTATCTACGAATGTATGTTATCATATAAATAGTGGTGACTCTAAACAGTTTGTGAGCCAAATAACTTCAGGGAGTTTCCTAGTATTTTTACAATATATGCTGATTTAACATTAAGAAGTGAGAGATAACATGAGTGTCGCCCCAAACCAGGAAACAAAGCTGATGGAAAAAATCCGTACTTTACCGCCCGATAAAATTACGGTATTAGAAGATTTTATCGATTTCCTTTCAACGCGAAGTGAAGATCGTCGGCTCGTTTATACTGCAACTAAACTCTCAGAAGCAGCTTTTGCTAAAATTTGGGATAACCCAGAGGACGCGGAGTATGATGAGTTATAATTTTGGTGATGTGGTTTTAGTTCCGTTTCCTTTTACCGATCAAACTACCAATAAAAAACGTCCAGCAGTTGTTATTAGTTGGGAGCATCCCGCTTTTTAACTAAGCAGAAATACCGAGCTTGATGTCGTTGTTTAAATATGCACATCTCAGTCTTAAAATTTGAGGCACATTTTTTTCGTTCCACTGTGCACCTACAATCTTAATTCTTGCTCCAATCTGTTTAATTAAAGACTCTACAGCTCCCGAACCAATATCAATACCCTGCTGTTGATAATTCTGGTAATCTGGGATTCTTGACTGATGTTTTCGGAGATAATTCTGGAAATTTTTACTTTCTTTAGCTCTAACTCCTATAAACTCAGCTATAGCTTCAACTGTTGCTCCTTGCCACAGTTGGTTCTTCGCTCTCCTCAGTCGTTTGAGCGAACCTCCTACTCTATGTAGGGCTTGCTGAATAATTGAGCGCTTTTTGGCGATCGGGAGTGATCGATTATTCAACCAGAGTTAAAGATGAGTTTTTCCGGCCTCATTTTGAGTGAAATATAAGCGCAAATTATGTTAAGCCCAAAAACAGGCATTGTTTGCCCCGAACCGCTTAAAAACACACAAAAAACCCGGCGCCACCAGGTAGAAAGGTTCATTACTAAAAAAGTGATAGCAATAGCTGTACCAGAGGTATTCTCAAGTTTTGTCATTACCAGATTCAGGCTAAACCTTCGTTTACGCAAGCCCCAAATTTTCCCTCAATTGCCTGACGAATCTTCTCATCTTCCTTAGCTTGCTTCTTTTTTTCTTTACTCACATTTGCTGGAGGTCTTCCTAGGGGGGGTCCACTGATTCTAATGCCTTTTTCTTTACACCAAGCTCGGTTCTCTCTTGTACGGTAAATGCGATCGGCATGAACGGACTCTGGATAATATCCTGTGAAGCTATAATAAGCTTCTACTTGTGCTTTCAAGTCTCCTGATTCGTTGAAATTATCCCAACTTATTCGGTCTAAGAATACATATCCTTCAAAACAGCTCGCTGATAGTTTAGCTCCAAAATCTACATTTTTCCCTGCTTTTCCTCTGACTATAGGACGAATATGGGGTTGACTTAAACTTACTATTCTATCTTCTATCTTTGTTTTTTATTTTCAAATAGCCAGAGCTGTTGGCGATAGACTTATGTGAGGACTAGCAAGGTTTTATATTGCTTTTTGTTCAAAGCTTCTAGAGTCGCAGCCGCATCAATTAGCTGTTCAATATGAGCTAAGTTTCTTTTGATGTATTGAAGTTGTTTTTTAATTGCCTGTCTTCTTTTGTTGCGGCTGGGTCGTTTTTGTTTGGCTACTGCTAAGTAGTCTTTTTTTGCTAGATTACGGTAGGTTCTTGGTTTTTTAGGGATTTTTTCTTTGATTTGTTTATACAGGATGTCTAGGATTTTTTCTGTATGAACTCGGGTTCTGTTTAATAGTCCTAAGTCGGTCGGATAGGTAATGTCGGCGGGAGCGCAGGTTGCATCTACGATTAGTTTACCGCGATTGGTTGACTCATTTTTGGCGTCCGAATCCTTTTTTTTTTCGGGTTGGATTGGGGTAATTTCTCGCATTTTTTCGACCCTGCGTTCGTTCACTTTATTAATTAGGGTGGAACTAATTATTTGGCGAAAGTGCACTAATAAAGATGGGTCAAATGCGAGTTCGTTGCTGTAGCTTGATTGACCGATGAAGTATTGTAGATAGGGGTTTTCCCGGATCTGTTCTACTGTTTCCCGATCGCTAATTCCTAATTTTTCTTTAATAATTAATGCCCCCAATGCCATCCGAAATGATTTGGCTGGTGCCCCCTTTTGGGTGGGAAAGTTTTGGGCATATTCTGACTCAAATTCTGACCACGGAATTAGTTGAGCCATTTTTACCCAACGGTTTTCAGCAGACAACCTTCCTCCGAAGGGCAGTTCAAACTCGGATGAGGGGCTTGGGGCAAGCTCAGCTTTCTGTACACGATCGCAGGTGGTGATGCATGGGTTTTGCTCTATTTTACCTGTTTATCACGGCGACTTTACTCTCGATCCCGCGATCGTATAACCGCGCCGTGTAACCTTTCTGCACTTATCCAGCAAGCCCTAGCCTAGAGTCGAAGAGAAATCCCGAAAAAAGAACAGCGTTTAAAATAAAAATAGCCGAATATTTAAAAATAGAAAAAGAATCGCCAGAACTGGTGCATCTCAGTTTGGCAAATACATCAAATTGAAAGTTGACCGTTGAGATAAGCACAGTGAAGAGAAAGGATACAGGGAACGCTCTCAATTTTCCATTGCGCTCCTGATATTTTCACCCAGAACCCAATTCGTTTAATAATTGATTCAACTGTTCCCGAACCAATCGAACTTATGGACTCTTCTTTATAGTATTGGTAGTTGACTATTCGGCAGCGATGGGTCTCTAAATAGTTACGTTAACTCTAAATAAACGTCGCTTTTATCAACAAGGTATGCGGGCTGCAACCCTGATTCGGTCTATCTCCTAGGCCTCTTTGTCACCCCCCCCATGTGTTTGTCCCCATACTCTCCTGATTTTAATCCAATTGAATTATGGTGGTCGCAACTCAAATCTTTATTGATCCAGTTTTCACCAACCACCACTAAAATGGTTGACACCATAATTGCTGTGGCTCTTGACTTAATTAATCCGAAACATCTTAAAAACTGGTTTACTAATTGCTGCTACTGTACCTCATACATCCGGAAGTGCTGTATCTCCAACACACTCAGGGAATAGAGCGAGTGATGAACTCCTATCGCTCTCGTATCGCATCCAACCCCGACGACATCCAATTTTACCATCTGGCATTGACAATTAAGCCAGATAATGAGAAAATCAGAAATTTTCAGCTAGGTAATGCGTTAGTTCGACAAAATCGCTTTGATGATGCTCAAGCCTCTTACCAAAGCGCACTCCAATATCACGGAGTGATATGAGCAACCGTACAGAAAGTTATGCTAAGGCTGAAACGATATGGTAAGCTTAAGCTTACTCGCTAAATAAATCTTTCACAACTACAGGAGGGCATATGCCTTTATCTTCGGAAACGCAAAATTCTCATTCGGACAAAACCACCCTAATCAATACTCTATTAACACTTTATAAGTTCGTCAAGCTTGCTTCCCGTCTTCGTCCAGGGGAATATAATTATAATTATGATTATATTCCCAGCCTCGCTATGACGAGTTCGCCTTCATTGCCTGTCATTAATCTCAACATACCAATCCAAGAGCTACCCAGTAAAGAATGGGTAATGCTGGTTGTCCAAAAAATAACAACTTTAAATGCTAATAAAGCCCGGAAATTTGACAACGGCATCCCATCTTTTAGTGTGGGAAATAGCACAGAAGAAAGTTCATCCATTGATGAAAATGTGCAAGTATTAAAAGATACCGAACATGAAATCAAAACCGCTGATAGTAAAGAAGATTGGACAAATATTGCTTGGAAAATAGCCTCGGCTGCCAAACAAATTACGCAAGAGGTTTCTCCTGCGGGAGTATCTTTCAGCGTAGGTGGTAGTGAATCGGCCGAAAGTTCTGAAATTGATGAGCAGCTTAGAGAGATAGATGAGCAATTTGCTAATGCCTACCAATCTAGTGAAACTTCAGAGACATTAGACTTTAGTGTTGGCTCAGACTTGGAAGATACGTCAGATGAATCGCTGGATTTAGCCTTCAAGGAAATTATTAAAGAAAACATAAAATTGTTGGACTTAGAAAGTGAGCAAAGTTCAAATGTAGATTTTTCTACAGGAGGATTTCAAGATTTTCCCAGCCTGGACGATTACAATAGATTATTTGTAGATATCCGCTTACCCCAGATTAGCCAAAGGTTTCAAGAAGATTTAATTTTTGCCTATATGCGAGTTGCGGGGCCAAACCCACTTATGCTCCAGCAGCTATCAGAACAAAATAAACCTTTGCAGATTACCAACGAAAAATATCAGCAAATAATCGAAAAGTTTGAGTTTTCCGACTCCCTTGAAGCCGCTCTGCAAGAAGGCCGACTTTATCAAGCTGATTATTCCATGTTAAAAAACATGGCACAGGGGAGTTTTCCCAACAACGTCAAAAAATACCCTTGTGCGCCTTTAGCATTATTTGCGGTTCCCCCAGTTAGTAGTTCATCTCGCTCTCTAATACCAGTAGCTATTCAATGCCAGCAACCTTCTGTAAGTGAAAATCCACCAGTATTTACGCCGCTAGATGGCGACAACTGGATGGTAGCTAAAACCATTGTTCAAATGACGGATAGCAACTACCACGAATTAGTTAGTCATTTAGGCCGTACTCATTTATTTATCGAACCTTTTGTTCTAGCTACTAAGCGGAAATTGCCAGCAAATCACAAATTAAGAAATTTGCTAGATCCTCACTTTGAAGGAACTATATTAATCAATTACGGGGCTCATAAAACCTTAATTGCTAATGGAGGAAAAGTAGATCAGCTTCTAGCTAGCACTATTGAGGACGATCGAGTTATTGCCGTTGAAGGAGCAAAAAGCTATCTGCACAGCTTCAATGATGTAATGTTTCCCAAAACCTTGACCAAGCACGGTGTCTGCAACAGCGATCAGTTACCTGATTATCCTTATCGAGATGATGGACGGCTGATTTGGGATGCTATTCATACCTGGGTTGGTGCTTATTTAAGCATTTACTACACTAGCGACCAACAACTACTCGAAGATAAAGCTTTACAAAATTGGGCACAGGAATTAGTTTCCGACCAAGGGGGTCGCTTAAAGAATTTTGGAGAAGATGCTTCAGGTGCGATTAAAACACTCAATTATTTAATTGATGCTGTCTCTAGTATCATTTTTACTGCAAGTGCTCAGCACGCGGCAGTAAATTTCCCTCAATCAGAATTAATGAGCTATACGCCGGCTTTTCCTTTTGCCATCTACTCCCCAGCACCGACAAGTTCTGAGAAACAAGGGAACTTTATGAGTATGCTACCTTCCCTAGACCGCTCCCAAACCCAAATTGGGGTAGATTATTTACTTGGTTCGGTATATTACACGCAGCTAGGTCAATACAACAAAGGACACTTTAAAGATGCCAAAGTCATGTCATATCTGGGCGCGTTTCAAAATCAGCTAAGAGATATTGAAATGGAGATTAGCAAGAGAAACCGTTCCCGACTCATGCCTTACAAATTCTTGCTACCTTCTCAAATTCCCCAAAGTATCAATATTTAGTTCTACTTTATTGATTCAGGCAGCGCAACCAAAAGTAGATAGCTGCCTGATAACATAGGCCCAGAAGTAGAAACAAAACACCGCCCTCAGAAACCAGGTTCCTTTACCCAACCGTTCAGTCAGTTTTTCTTAAATGAGTAAATGCCATGCCAATTGAAAAAGTACCTAATACTTCCTTGAATTACTATCTGATTGCCTTTGATAAGGATGGCAACGAACGCGATGAAGCTGATGGGAAGAAACTGAGCGAACAAATCTTCTGTGCACTAGCGAATGAGCCAATCACAGATGTATTCCTTATGAGCCACGGGTGGATGGGCGACATCCCCGCAGCGCGACAGCAGTACAACGACTGGATTGGCGCAATGGCTAAACAAACAGCCGATATTGAAAAAATCAAACAGGTGCGATCGGGATTTCGTCCCTTAATGATTGGCCTGCACTGGCCGAGCAAGCCTTGGGGTGATGAAGAGTTGACAAATTCTTCGGTGTCCTTTGACGTGAACGACGAAGATCCAGTTGAGGGGTTAGTAGATGAATATGCCGATCGCATTGCTAACACTGAAGCAGCACGGCAAGCCCTGCAAACAATTCTCCGGGCGGCGAGCGAAGACAACACACTTGATAGCTTGCCACCAGAGGTACTCAACGCCTACCAAGTGTTGAACCAAGAGGCTGACTTGGGTAGCGAAGGTGAAGGTGCGGCACCGGGTTCGGATTGGGAAGGTTTCGATCCAGAAGCCATCTATGAAGCGAGTATAGATGAACCAGTAAGTTTCAGCACCGACAGCAGCTCAGTCTGGGATAAGGTTTTGAACCCCCTGCGGGTACTGTCTTATTGGAAAATGAAAGAACGCGCTCGCAAAATCGGTGAAAACACTGGTTTCAACTTGTTAAAAACACTGCAAGAGAACGCTGCTGAAACGGTGCGATTCCACCTGATGGGTCACAGTTTCGGATGCGTTGTTGTCTCTTCCATGCTCAACGGTCCGCAAGGGAAGGGTACGTTAGTCCGCCCAGTGCATTCTCTAGCGTTGGTACAAGGCGCTCTATCGCTCTGGTCTTACTGTTCAAAGATTTCATACGAACGCGATCGCCCCGGTTACTTTAATACAATCATCGCTCAAGGTAAAGTCGCAGGTCCGATCGTTACAACTCACTCTCACTTAGACTATGCAGTCGGCCGGATGTACCCCCTAGCTGGAAAGACTGCCTTTAGTAGTGTGGACTTTGCCCCCGGTCAGTTGCCTAAATATGGCGGAATTGGCAGCTTTGGTCTAGGGGGAGACGACCTGGCAGCGGAAAACACAAATATGCTCCCCTGGAATGCCTCTTATGATTTTAAACCGGGCAAAATCTACAACCTGGAAAGCAGCAAATTTATTTGTGATGTGAACCAGGGAGGGCCAATAATGGGTGCCCATTGCGACATTGCCAAGCCGGAAGTCGCCCATGCTGTGTGGTCGGCAGCTTATGCCAGTTAACCGCCAGAGTTAGACCCATTTTTTTGCCTTTGAGAACGGATAGAAACTCAGAAAGCCCCTGTTAAAAAAGCTTGTGGGGTTTCTATCTGATTCACTCAAAACTCAAATTGTGATTATTCGCCCAACCAACCAGGAACCAAAAATATGAACGAAGAAGACTTGCTATTTTTCAATGGGATTAATGGCGCCAGCGGTGATTATTTGCTACCGCCATTGAGCGCCGAGCAAGTATCTAAGATTGCCCAAGGCGAAGAATTCGATCCAGACAATCTAGAAGATATCCAGCTAAAAAAGCGGCAAAAAGAAGAGCCTGACTTTGCTCCTATAGAGGGAGTAGACCCCAAAAACCTAGCACAAACAGGTTGGGGGGTAATCTTCGCTTACGATGCCGATCCGGCAATTCGAGAGGCGCTCAGCGAGCTATTAGACCATCGCAAAAAGCAAGCCACTCAACAGCACGAGCATTACTATAAGGAATACAAAGGTCCCCAAGGCTATCGTTACGACAAGGCAAAAAATCAGTACGAGTCAAAAAAGAATTTCTTGGCACGTCAGGGAGTATCTTCAGGTCCTGCCGATCCGGACAAAATGCCCTACTACCTGCTGATTGTTGGAGATCCAGTAACAATTCCCTATCGCTTTCAGTCCCAGCTCAGCGTTCAGTACGCAGTGGGTCGGATTTACTTTGATACGCTACAGGAATACGCGCAGTACGCTCACAGTGTAGTAGAAGCTGAAACTGGCAATTTATCCCTATCCCCTAGCGCGGCCTTTTTCGGTGTGTGCAACCCAGGAGACGCTGCCACTAATCTCAGCACTCAAGACCTCATTCAGCCGTTATCTGAATGGGTTGCCGAGAAACATTCCGACTGGGATGTGAAAACGATTCTCAAAGAAGAAGCAACCAAAGCCCGCTTGGGGCAATTGCTAGGAGGCAGTGAAACACCTAGTTTGCTTTTCACTGCCAGTCATGGCATGGGCTTTCCCAACGGCGATCCGCGTCAGTTGCCCCACCAAGGCGCACTGCTGTGCCAAGACTGGCCCGGTCGCGAATGGGGACGAAAGCCGATCCCGGAAGATTTTTACTTTTCTGGGGACGATATTGGCGAACAAGCGCGGCTTTTAGGAATGATTGCTTTTCACTTTGCCTGCTATGGTGCTGGCTGTCCCCAAAAGGATGAATTCGACGGTCACTCTAAATTTCTTTCCGAACGACCGGATATTGCGCCGTATCCCTTTCTTGCCCGCTTGCCGCAGAAACTCCTGAGTCATGCCAAGGGAGGCGCCCTCGCTGTCATTGGTCATGTCGATCGAGCTTGGGGTTGTTCTTTCTCTAGTTCAGATATTCGCGGTTCAAGTGCGGAGAAACGGCAGATAGCAGTTTTTCAGAGTAGCGTGAAGCGTCTGCTGGAAGGGCATCCAGTAGGATCGGCAGTGGAGTATTTTGATGAGCGCTATGCCGAAATCTCCTCGGACCTCAGCTCTGAGCTAGAAGAGATTAAGTTTGGTGCGGTTCCCAATAATCAGAGTTTGGCTGGGATGTGGACGGCTAACAATGACGCCCGCAACTATGCGATTATTGGCGATCCAGCAGTCCGGCTAGTGGTCAGTAGTAGTAAAGATGCCAGCACCGCTCGCCCTACGATGGAAACACCTGTACTTTTCCCTTCTACCCAGTCGGGACAGAGTTCGGCTCAGGAAACTCCAGAGCAAGTTGTTGATGAAGCTGCTCTGAAGCAAGTTCAGACGCAACTTATATCATCATTAGAGCAATTTGTCAATACCGCCCAAAAAACTCCTGTTGACAGCGCCGAAAGTCTGCAAACAGCAAAATCATTAGCCACTAATCTGTTGAATGTGTTGAAGGGATTAGAGTAATTGGGCGATCGCACCTAAGTGACCGGCTGCCGGGACTGTTACCGCGCAGCTTTCAGGTTGCTAGGGAGCGTGGAACAGCAAACTGCCGTCCTCGTTTTGGTTCGCATAGTGCTACTTGGGTAGATAAAGCTGAGTCTAAGATATGGAGTATACGAGTGATTTACGATCTATGTACAATCCAGTCACAAATTCTGAAGGTACCAGCACCGCGATCGCCAGAACTTTTGCTGTTTCAAAGGTATCTCCCACAACCACCCCCTTGCCTGAAATTCCTTACTATGAAGCAGTTGCAGAGTTTTTAGGTAGACCGATCGAGGCTTGTTCTCGATATCGCGGGCAGTTGGTGGAGAGTGTTGATTCGTATCATCCACTCATTGGCGCACTACATACAGCTTTTGCCTTTCATCATCCAATTTGCCTTTCCCCTGACATAATTTGGCTAACCTTAACACAGGGACTAGCACAGCACATTAACATGAATGCCGAAGAACTTCGTCATCACTTTGTGCAGCATTCGGGAAAGTTGAAGATTAAGGTTCGCCGTGATGACTTTGTGAAGGGTTCGGCTGACAACCCTTGGGCAGAAGTGTTCGGGGAATTTTCCGAACAAATTCACCAACATATTGGCAAAGCACACGAGTTAATTGTGGCTAACTTCTCAACCACAGGCCCTATTGAACGTGCTGCTTCGGAAGTCGTATTGCTAGATGCAATGCAGTCCTACTTTGAGTACGAGTTAGTCAGCTTGTGTGGTATACCTACGATTAAATTGGAGGGAACGGTAGAGGATTGGCGTTCTATTGCACAGAGAGTGGAAGAGTTTGCTCGCTTTGGTTTGGAGTGGTGGGTTGAGCCGTTACGACCGATTCTAAATGAATTTGTAGCCGCCGCTGAAGGCAGTGTTAATACCGAGTTTTGGGATTCCATTTACAAGTACCAAGGACCAGAGGGAAGTGGCTCGCCCTATATTACTGGATGGGTTGCTAAACTATTCCCCTACATTTTGAATAATCAAACATCAAAGTGGGAACGAATGTTTGAAGGCAAAACTCCTGAACCACCATATCTACGCAATCCCTGGTTAAATTCTGAGCTGTCACCAGCTATAGAAGCACGGGGTGCTTTTCCCAACCTACCGTCTAAGGCTCCATTCAAGTGGAATTACCTCGGGAATGTCTACGAAATGGAGTTTGTTGCTGGATTAATTGGTGTCAGTCAAGAACCAGAATATCTGTGTCTGCGACCAGAAATTGGCTGGGTAGTAATGGAAGCAGAAAGGGAGGCATTCCCGACGAAGTGAATAAAGTATTTGTAGGGTGTGTCTCCACGCACCCTACAAATGCTGCTACAGGTGAGCGGAAATAAGCCAACCATTTGAAATACCCACAACCCTTACGGAATTAGCTATTTTGACATACTCCCCTGCCTAAAGGCGAGAGGATTCTTAACACTTCATCGACCAATGCTACCGAAGTAGTCTTACGAGCGCCTCCATGTTCATTTTAAGTCGTGGCAATGCCCTATCCCGACTATATGTATCGTTTTGTTTAAAAAACATTAACAATACTTTGTTTTGCTTCCAGGTTGGATTTTAACCATTGCCCTTGGGTCTTTCCCTATTACTGGATCAGTCCCGGTTTCAACTCAAGATGAGTATATATCGCTGCAATCTTAGGTGGGGATTTCAACCAATTAAACTATAGCATAAAGCCGTCCTAAAAGGACGGGGCTTGCATCCCATTTTCTCGGTCATTGTAGAGATGTCTATTGTTATAGGGCGATCGCCACAGAAGACTTGCGTCCTCGTTTCGGTCTGACGCTTCCTACTTTTTTGGTAAATTACTAGCAGTGCCAATGCCATCACAAACGTGACGTTCTTCAGACATAAGTTCGGAATCAGGATTATTAAGATAGTCACGTACCCAAGTGCAACCCCGCACCATCAGCTCATCTAATCCTTCAACCCGCCATAACTTAACAGTCCCATCTTCACCACTCGTAGCTAGAAGCTTGCCATCGAGACTAAAACCGACGCTCTTGACCTCACCTTTATGACCTTTGAATACAGCTACCTCTTGACCGGCTACATCCCACAGACGAGCAGTTGAGTCAGATCCCGCACTCGCTAGCAGCTTACCATCGTTACTCCAACGGAGTTTCTGTACTGCACCTATATGACCTTTTAATTCCTTTAATTGATTACCTGACAAATCCCACAAACGGATAGTGCGATCGCTACTAGCTGTAGCCAGTTTTTGACCGTCATTGCTCCAAATGACGCTGTTGATCCAGTCTCGATGCGCGGGGAATTCTCTTAGCTTCTGACCAGATAAATCCCACAAACGTACAATGCCATCCGCTCCTGCCGTAGCTAAAAGTTTGCCATTCGGGCTAAAATTGACACTTAGGATGGCACCTTTATGACCTTTTAATTCTCTTAATTGCTTACCAGACAAATCCCACAAGCGGGCAGTGCCATCCTTTCCGGATGTAGCTAAAAATTTACCATCCGGGCTAAAGTTCAGACCCAAAACTCCACCTTTATGACCCTTGAATTCTCTCCGTTGCTTACCAAATAAACTCCACAAGCGAGCGGTGCCATCCTCTCCTGATGTAGCCAAAAGTTTGCCATTCGGGCTAAAACTAACCTTCTCAATTTTACCTTTATGACCTTTAAATTCCCCTAACTGCTCGCCTGATAAATAATCCCACAGGCGGACAGTGCCATCAGCTCCAGTAGTCGCCAGGATATCGCCATCCGGACTAACACTGACACTCCAGACAGTGCCTTTGTGCCCTTTGAAATCAGTTAACTGCTGGCGGTCTTGCAAATCCCACAAGCGGACAGTGTTGTCGTATCCAGCCGTAGCTAAAAGCTTGCCATCTGGGCTGAAAACAACACTCCTAACTGAGTTGTTATGCCCTTTAAATGCCTTCAATAGTTTTCCATTCAAACCCCAGTAGCGAACAACGCCGTCCTTGGAACCAGTGGCGAGGTGCTGGCCATCGGGACTGAAAATGACGCTAAACACCCCGTTTTGCTCTTGCTCTTCTAACAATTCTCTCAACTCTTTTCCTTTCAAATCCCACAACTTGGCAGTACCATCCATAGAGGCAGTGGCAACTTTTTGACCATCGGGACTAAAACTAACACTAAATACCGCATCTTTATGTCCTTTAAATTCGCTTAATAGTTTTCCGTTCAAATCCCACAACTTGGCGGTGCGGTCTCCAGAACTCGTAGCTATCGTCTTACCATCAGGGCTAAAACTGATGCCCCAAACTTTTTTATCCTTACTGGTATTATGGGCAGGAAATTCTTTTAATAATTTGCCCTGCAAATTCCACAAGCGAACGATACCATCCTCATAACCAGTGGCGATAGTCTGACCATTAGGGCTGAAAGTGATGTTAAATACCCCCTCCTTCTGCTTAGGAAATTCCCTCATTAGGTTTCCTTTCAAATCCCACAATTTTGTAGTCCCATCCTCACCACCAGTCGCCAGTAGCCGACCATCCGGGCTAAAGTAGATATTTCTAACACGCTCTTTACTCACTCCAAATTTAATTAGTTCTTTGCCATGTAAATCTGACAAACGAACTGTGCCATCAACTCCAGTACTCGCCAGTAGCTGGCCATCAGGGCTAAAACTGACATCCGTAACTGAGCGTTCATACGCTTCTAGGCGATTGAGTTCTCTGACTTCAGAAGTTACTTTGTGCAGCCTGCCCATTACTTCATTGATTAAGGTTGCTTTTGATATCCACAGGTGCTTAACTTCTTTTCCAGCTTGTAAACTTCCTATCAATGCCTTTAATTGATCTGTTGCTAACTTAGCTTCTGAGGAAGCACTTAAAGCCTGAATTCGCTCAACTTCTGCTTGCCGCCACTGATATCCAGCAAAGATAGCAAATCCAGCAAAGACAAAAGCTGAGCTGACAGCGGCGAAAAGCAGGCGATGTCTGCGTTGTTTTTCTTGCCTGCGGATGCGATCGCGCAACTCCAAACAAGCCAAGACATATTCAGATTCTTCTTGGTTGAGATGCACAAATTTGGGCTGTTTCAACAACACTTGGGCATCTTCTAATCTTCCCCCCTGATGGATTAAATAGCTGTTTTGGTCTGGTTGCTCCCGGTGCTGGTGCCAATCTTCTGCCGCCTGATTTATGTTTTCTCGCAGTTGCAAGTCGTTGCGGTTCTGGCTCAACCACTCCTGCAACGTTGGCCAATAGCGGATTAAAGCTTCATGGGCGACTTCTACTTCTTCCTTCGCGGTAGTTTCGTTCCGACTGGTAACGACTAGCCGTACCCCTTCACCAGCTAGCTGCTGTACCAACTTCTTAGTCTCTGCCAGATTGCTCGCACTGGACACGAGATCCTCTAACTCCACTCGCTGGCGGGTGTCCCGTCGCTTCTCTCCCTGTATGGCATTCTTATCCAGGCGAGTTAAGCGCAAGAAAATATTCTGGATTTGCTCTTGTTTCTTAGCTGGTAGGCTATTGTAAAAATCATCAGCAGTTTTAGCGATCGCCTGGTGGACTTTACCAATCGCTTGGTACTCCTCATCGCACAGCCAGCGTCCCCGCCGTCGCTTCCACAGTTCCTGCAACGCATATTGCAGCAGCGGCATCGCCCCTGGCTCTCCTTGCACATCATTGAGAATCGAGTGACTCAAGCCAGCTTCAAAGCGCAACCCTCCCCTGTCTGCCTGCATCTTCATCGCTGTAATCAGTTCCGCAGGTTCCATCGGCCCAACCAATTTTTGTCGGGTTTCAATCCGCTTTCTCAGTGGGGGGTAGAAGGTACACTCTCCTAAAAAGTCCGCCCGCATTGTTATGACAACTTTTCGGCGTTCGGCAAGGTGAAACAACTTGTCGATAAATTCTTGCCGATTGGCTTTATCCTCGCAGAGGGTGAACAGTTCCTCAAATTGGTCTACCACCAATATTGAATGCTGTTCCGATACCTTTAACAGTATTTCTAATTGTTTCAGTGGCTCGTTGCTCGGTGTGATGCGAACCGACTGTAGGCTTGGCTCCTGCTCTTTAAGCTTAGGAATCAGTCCAGCTAGCACCACGGATGATTTGCCACTACCCGAAGTGCCGATAACAGCTAAGAAATTATCCTTCGCCAGTTCCTTTTGTAAATCTCTAATCAGCTCATCGCGCCCAAAGAAGAACTTGTGGTATTGTTCCTCAGCAAAGGAAGATAGACCGGGAAAAGGACACTCCGCCTTGTATTCTGGTGGTTCTTTGCCTAAAGCTGCCAGAGCATCAAAGCTAATTTCCAGGACTTGATCGCACAGGTTATCGATCTCTACTATTGCCTGCTGGCGCTGTTCACGCGCTGTGCGTGACTCGGCTCCTTGGGTATCTTTGAGGATCTCTACCTGCGTTTTAAACCTCTGCTTGAGTACCGAAGCATTAGGGGCGCGTTCTACGAGGAGTTTGCTCAGCTTTTCAATACCATACTCGATTTCCTCGTCGGTTAAATCTCGATCGTCAAGACGATCGCTAAATAAGGGACGCCCACCCAAGCGACTAAACAGAGCCGGGACAGCAATATCGTGGCGTTTTCCCAATCCGGCTGTTGCCTCTTGTAGCGCCGTATCTACCTCTCCTGACTCTCTGAGTCGTCGGTAAAAGTTCTGTCCTAGAGCTAAGCCTGTCTCTACGCTCACCTTGCGAGTCATCGCTACTACAGCAGGCATCCCCAAATTTCTGACCAATCTTTGTCCTAATCCACCTAATCCTGCTTCTGCTCTGGGGTCGGCACTTTCGCAAGTGCACAGGAAGGTAAAGTGAGGTAAGCTCCTCTGATGATTACCGATGTTCTTGAGCTCTGCCAGAAAATCTTCTCCCGTAACTGGCTGAACTTGGTTATCGGCTTTTGCCCAGTACAGAACTGTTTCTCCATTATCCAGCAGCTTGCCGTGGGCGACAAAGTGCAGCAATGTGTATGGTTTCTTGGCGTTAGTCAGTTGCTTAGATAGTTCTTGTAAGGTTGGCGGCCCGATCGCACCTGCGACATCATTTGCCAAAATTTCGTAAGGAATTTCACCAAGCGCTTCCTTGACTCCAGATAAAACAGCTTCAACGTCAAAAGGTGCTAATTGAAACTTGCCTATATTAGAGGGACTCGCTACCAGCACCAGTGCCCGCAAGTCACGCCGTCCAATGGGGGGAAAGCGCCGATCGATAATAGTAGGAATGTACAAGGAAAAGGGAACGCGCTGGTTGCGGGCTAAAAGATGCCACTCTCCATCGGCATCAATCGGAGCGCACAACCTTTCCCAATGCAAGGTTTTGATAGGGTCATTGTCAGCCGCTTCAATTGACAGCAAAATTCGTAACAGGGAGTCCTGACTACTCTTGGATAGGGCACGAACAAAGGTGTCGTATACAGCCCCTCGAAACAAAGCTTTGCCTAGTAGAGTGCCGTATTCCCTCTCGTTTTCTTGCTGTTGAGTGAGTTTGTTCAAGTCATCCTGACTTAGCTGGAGAGTCTCTTTTGAATGGATGGTTAGTCCGTCCGGTTGCTTACACCTGACAACAATGGGCCAGCTACTATCGCCTGATTTGCTCTGGATGGTAATCTCAAACTCAAAGACGTTCATGCGTCATGTCCTCTCATTATTTCTCGCTCTTTATATGGTCAGATAACCAATACTATGTCGTTATTAACACTAATTATAACCTACAGCACTTCCGGATGTTATGAGGTACAGTAGCAGCAATTAGTAAACCAGTTTTTAAGATGTTTCGGATTAATTAAGTCAAGAGCCACAGCAATTATGGTGTCAACCATTTTAGTGGTGGTTGGTGAAAACTGGATCAATAAAGATTTGAGTTGCGACCACCATAATTTAATTGGATTAAAATCAGGAGAGTATGGGGACAAACACAAGATAGAAGCACCAGGGTAAGAGCATCTCATACCATTTTTTTAAAGATGTGATAGACTTGTGTAAAAAGTAAAGGAGAGAATTACAATGTCTGGTCGTCCTCATATAAAGATTACCGAATCTGGAGAAAATTTGCGAAAAATACTCAAAAAACAAAAAAGAATCCTAGCTTATAATAAAGTCCAAATGCTTTATTTATTTCAGTCAAAACAAGTAGAAACTGTGCGGGAAGTATCAGCAGTTTTAGGTAAAAGTGAGGCAACGATTCATCGCTGGCTCTCCCAATATAGAAAGGGCGGTCTGGAAAATTTGTTAAAAAATAGGCAGGTTTTCGGTCGCCCAAAAAAGTTCTCAGTTGAAATAGCAGCGACCTTGCAACAAGAGTTGAGAGATCCCGAAGGATTTAAGAGTTATAAAGAAGTTCATCTTTGGCTATGGTTGATTAAAGGAATAGCCAGTAGTTACTCGGCTGTATATTCTTTAGTTAGAGGAGTATTAAAAAGTAAATTAAAAATTCCCAGACCTCGCAGTATTTCTCAGAAATCTACGGCAATTAATGAATTCAAGAATAACTTGCATCGACAGATAAAAGCTTTACTAGACAAAGCTTTACCTCAAGTAAATAAATATAAAAAAGTCACTTATTGGTGTAGTGATGAAACGCGGATAGGGCTGCATACAATAAAGTCGGCGCAAGCTGACGCTTTCCGGCGTAAAGCCCATGGGGAAGCATCAATGGAAATTTGAGTGTTTTTGGCTGTATGGGGCAGTATCAATCCCTACAGGAAAAAGTTTTTTTTGGGAGTTTTCCCATTTAGACAAAGTTTGTTTTGGAGCCTATTTACAACTTTTTTCAATACAATATCAGTCATCAATTACACATCATTTAAGTTGATAACGCACGACTCTCATAATTTGGACTCATCTGAATTACCAGACAATGTTATTTTACTATTTCAGCCTCCCGCTTGTCCGGAAGTAAATCCGACAGACAGAGTGTGGGAATATCTGAAAGATTTTTTAGCTTGGTCAGTGTTTAGTAATCTGGACGAACTCCGCACAAAAGTCAAGGAAATTTTGGCATCTTTCACCGATCGCGTCATTGGTTTTCTCACCGGATGGTCTTGGATTTTACATTCTTTATCTCTATCACATCTTTAAAAAAATGGTATTAACTTGGCCGAGGACTAAACGATTTTCCGAAGCCCACGCTGTCACTAAATGTAAATTTTTTTTGCCTTGATTTCGGTCATAAGACCCTCGGAGACTTTTTCCGTCAATCGGGATAACTTGGTCAACAACTGAACCGATAAATTTTTGAACCCATTGAGTTAACTTCTGTTCTAAAATTTTGGGGTCTAGTTTTTCAAAAACTCTACGAAACGTATCATGATGAGGAATGCCATTGGGTAATTCTAAAAATTGTTTGAGCCAGGTCTGTTTACTTATTCCATAATTTTCCATATCTTCCCATCCGTTACCTCCAGCTATTATCGCTAACAAAGCAATCACTAGAATATCTTTAAGTAAGTGATGTTTAGTGCGGTCAACTCTTGGATCAGGTAGATCATCAAAATAATTCAACAAACCCCCCAGAAGTGTTGAATGATAGGAAAAGATTGCTAAAATAGGTCTAACAATGTATAATTGCAGAGTTATAAATTATTG
>NZ_JAUBUB010000095.1:0-24718 GCF_036705265.1 Microcoleus sp. B4-C2 | reverse complement strand
GGATTTTCGATTTTCGATTTGGGATTGATTCCACGGATAAATCACGTGGCGGGTACCACCTTTGAAATTCCTGGTCACTACCTAGTTTCAAAGAGAATTAATGCTCTTTAACATAGTTAATAACTTTTGTCAACACATTTAAGATATACTTTTCAATATCCAGAGTGAATTTTATTGTGGAACAGGCATCTTGCTTGTTCTTGAGAATGGTGCAATATCTCAGATTTCTGCCACATATATCTTCTTGGTAAGAGGATCAGAACTTTTATTGGTAGGGGTTGGTTGAATTTTTCAACCCTGACACATTTTAGTATTTATTTATTGAAGATTGATTGCAGCCACTGTTTTTTTTGTAGCTAACACTCCTATTATTTTTCCCAAGTATTGCAGTAAAAAAGTGTGGGGTTTGTTTCCACTCGCCCCGTTTGTAATGTACGGATATGTGAGATTTTATATCTTTGTTGAGGCATAAAAAAAGCAACGCACCTACGGGTAGTTCAACCCAGATGTTTTTCCCTGCCCGTAATCCTCATCCAAGATGATTTTCAAGGAATAATTTGCCCGATTATATGCTATCAATTAGGACACAAAGAAAGGGATTTATCTTGAGCCTCCAACCAAAGATTAACGTCCTGTAATTACTTGAAATAGCCAGCCCAAAAGCATCACACTCAAGAAAATTACACCTCCGACAATTAAAATCAAACCCAATAACAGCGCCACCACAAATAGCCAATCGGCTTTTTTGCCTTGTTCAGGGGAACCTAAATGAGCATCCAGCAATTCTATATTTTTGACATTAGCTTTCCAAGCAACATCCAACAAATCTCCGGCTACCGGTACAGTACCAGCAACTGTATCAAATACGATATTAGCTGCCATTTTTACTAAAGTCTCTTGAGGCACTCCCATTTGAGCGGATTTGAAGACAACATAGCCTGCAAAAATTGAAGTGATTACATCGCCGCCGCCCGGTATAAGTCCCAATATCGGATCGAGTCCGATGCGGTATTTTGTGCCGGGAATCGGAATTGCGTTGTCTAGTAAATGGCTGATCCGGCGGAGTCGGCGCAAGGATGCAATATGAGATTGGCTGGGAGTATTTGGGGAGGAATTTTGTATAGGAGAACGTGACATTTAATGGCTCTCGATTGCGATATTACTGCTAGTTTATGATATTTGTTGAAGCATATTCTAGTTTTGTCTCTATGCCTCAAGCAAGATTTTTAGTGATTTTAGTCGATCGACTTTGGTTTGTTTTTGAATGAACAGAAACCCGGTTTCTGTTCAAAACCGGGTTTCTTGCTTCTAGCTGGGGGCTTTTAATTTAGCCTGTTATTTGTTGCCTTCTGTGAAGTCGGCGTCAATCACGTCGTCGCCGCCGCCAGTGGGGCCACCGTCTCCATAGCCACCAGGGCCACCAGGGCCACCAGGGCCGTCAGTTGGGCCGCCTGCTTGCTGGTACAGGTTGCTGCTGACAGCGTAGAATGCTTGCTGCAACTCTGTTGTCAGTGTCTTGATGCGATCGTCATCTTCACTCTCGATCGCGGATCGCAAGTCTTTAAGCAACCCTTCAATCTTAGTTTTGTCATCAGCGGGAACTTTATCGCCCAATTCTGCCAACTGCTTCTCGATTTGATAGGCTTGAGAATCAGCTTGGTTTTTGCGATCGATTCTTTCGCGACGTTCCTTGTCAGCAGAAGCATTCGATTCAGCTTCCCTCACCATGCGATCGACTTCATTGCTGGGCAAAGTAGAAGCACCAGTAATGCTAATCGATTGCTCCTTGCCAGTACCTTTATCCTTAGCAGCTACATTCAAAATACCGTTAGCATCGATATCGAAAGTAACTTCAATTTGAGGTACGCCACGGGGGGCTGGTGGAACTCCATCTAAGCGGAAGGTTCCCAAATCCTTGTTATCATTGGCCATTTCCCGTTCGCCTTGCAAAACGTGAATTTCCACGTTTGTTTGGCCGTCTACAGCAGTCGAGAAAGTTTCCGACTTCTTGGTAGGAATAGTGGTGTTGCGGGGAATGATTTTGGTCATCACGCCACCCAAGGTTTCGACGCCGAGAGACAGCGGAGTAACGTCGAGCAACAGAATGTCTTTGACTTCGCCGGAGAGTACGCCTGCTTGAATTGCTGCACCGACTGCGACCACTTCATCCGGGTTTACGGTTTGGTTGGGGTCTTTGCCAAGGAGTTTTTTGACCAGTTCTTGCACCGCAGGAATGCGCGTAGAACCACCAACTAAGACGACTTCATTAATTGCAGATTTGTCTAATTTGGCGTCGCGGATCGCATTTTCTACGGGGATGCGGGAGCGATCGATCAAATCGGAACAGAGTTCTTCAAACTTGCCCCGCGTCAAAGTCGTGTCCAAGTGTTTTGGCCCGTCTTGAGTCGCGGTAATAAACGGCAGGTTGATTTCTGCTTGGGTAACGCTCGAAAGCTCAATCTTGGCTTTTTCGGCTGCTTCCGTCAGGCGTTGCAGGGCTTGTTTGTCTTTGCGGAGGTCAATTCCTTCGGCTCTTTGGAATTCATTAGCGATGAAATCAACAATTTTTTTGTCGAAGTCGTCACCGCCGAGGTGAGTGTCTCCAGAAGTTGCTAGCACTTCAAATACGCCGTCGCCTACTTCGAGAATAGATACGTCGAAAGTACCGCCACCTAAGTCAAATACGAGGATGGTTTCGTTGCTCTTTTTATCTAACCCGTAAGCTAAAGCTGCTGCTGTAGGTTCGTTAATAATCCGCAGCACTTCTATACCGGCAATTTTTCCTGCGTCTTTCGTAGCTTGGCGCTGGGAGTCGTTGAAGTAAGCGGGAACAGTAATTACCGCTTGGGTAACAGTTTCGCCGAGGTATTTGCTGGCGTCTTCTACGAGTTTCCGAAGAACTTGTGCAGAAATTTCTTCTGGGGCAAATTGCTTGCCGCGGGCGGGACAGTCTAGTTTGAGGCTGTTGCCGACTTTGAGAACTTTGTAGGAAACTTCAGTGGTTTCGTGGGTTACTTCATCAACCCTACGCCCGATAAACCGTTTTACTGAGTAAAAGGTGTTTTCGGCGTTCATCACGGCTTGACGCTTGGCGATTTGTCCGACAAGTTGATCGCCATTTTTAGCATATGCTACTACGGAAGGTGTGGTGCGACCCCCTTCGGCGTTGGCTATGACGGTGGGTTTGCCGCCTTCCATAACTGCGACGCAGGAGTTTGTCGTACCTAAGTCAATTCCAACTACTTTTCCCATAGGGGTGTTCCGGCTCCAATCTCTACAAAATTTTGGTGTTTTATCTGTGCGATAGTCTGGTTATTCAGGACTGCGATTTTACCTCGCGGTTTACGGGTAGTGAGTCCTGCTTTAATACAGTCTTCGATAGGGTGCTTATCTCTATACTGCGGGCGGTAGACCTTGCGATGAAGGGGTATTTACCGAACCTGTTGGGGGACGGTTGCATCCGTGAGGCTTGCACCGCTACAGTTGTTGACTGCTTTTCTTTACTCTTCCTAATGTACGGTGTGCGATCGATTCGGGTATTGTGGCAAACCGTATACGTTGTGTTGTATTTGCCGTCTTTGTTGTATAAATTTTGTTTGGTTGGTAGGGGCGATCGGTTTTTTGGCTTCCAATCAGGTTTAATATCATTTCCGGTAACACTCATACATGATGTTGACTGTTGACGGTTGACTGTTGACGCCGTGAACAGTCAACCGTCAACAGTCAACAGTGAACTCGAATTTACTATTCCGATGCTAACGGATTTGATATAACATCAATTCTGAAAAGGGACACGGCAATGCCCTGTCCCTACCCGTTTACTTCCAGGCTGTGCCTGGGAAGGAATATTTATTGAGGGAGAGCCTCAAGTCCGCCTCTTGGGAATTTCGGAAAATTCAAGAATTTTCCAGCTTTTCATTGCTATTTTTTACCGATCAGCAGAGCTGCCGGAAAGTAACTCAGAGCGTCACCAATTGCCAAAGTACCGTTACTTTCTACCGCCTGATTTGTAATTGCATCTTTCCAAACCGACGGCATTTCCTCGGATAATTTCAAATTAGTATCTTTCCAGACTTGTTTGCCGATCGGCATTTCTTCCGGTTTGACAATTCCCGTCAAAAACCGGGGAGCAATGACAATAACGCTAGTCTCTCCAAAGCTTCGGGCAAAGGCAACAACATTATCTTTAAACGTGCCAACTGCTTCCAGGGGCAGATAATCGCCTGATTGAAAAACTTGCAAGTATTTTTTTCTCGCTTCTAGGGCTCTTGCCGTCAAAAACAACTTAATTCTCGCGTCTTCTCGCGTCGCAATCAAATCTTCAATTAGTTGCAAAATATCCGTCTGAGCTTGCTCTTTAATTTCCCGCAAAACCTCGATTCTGCGCTCAAAATCTACGGGACGGCGGTTATCTGGATCGACGTGGCTTAAATCCCAGAATTCCGTCCCTTGATAAATGTCGGGAACACCCGGAGCCGTGATTTTCAGCAGCGTTTGAGATAAAGAATTGAAAATTCCGTAATTAGCTACTTTTTTCCAGAAAGGTGTAAACTTGTTGAGAAACTGATTTTGTTCCGAAGTTTCGAGAACGCTATCTACAAAGGTCATAAAACCCGCTTCGTAGTCGTTATCCGGTCTCAGCCAAGCCGTATAAACTTTGGCTTCGCGGACAGCTTTAATCACATAATCTTTCAGGCGATCGACATAATCAGTGTTTTCAATTCCCTCAAAGGGAAAACTGCCGAGCAGAGTTTGGTACAGGAAGTATTCGTCATTAGTATCTGGAACCATCCGATTCACAAAGTTGACTTTCTTAGAAGAGTTTACCTCTCTCCAAGACCTGACTTGCTGTTCCCATTCATCGGGAATTTCTGACAAAACGTTAAGTCTGGCTCGCACATCTTCGCCACGTTTGGTATCGTGGGTAGCTGTCGCATTCATTTTGTGTGGCCAAGCTGCTTGCTGCTGTTGGTTGAACTCGTGAAAATCTCCCAGGGACACGCCGAACTGACTGGGATTTCCTCCCACTTCGTTGAGCGATAAAAGTCGATAGTAGACGTATAAAAGCGTGTCTTCCACGCCTTTTGCCATTAATGGGCCTGTCAACTGCTGGAGTTTCATTACAAAGTGCCGGCGCTGCTCTTTTTGTTCGGGTGTTAGGGTTTCTTCTTCTTCCAGTAACAGCACCGTTTCGATAAATTTAAGTTCCTTGAGGAGTCTGGGTGCTTGTTCTTTGGCATGGGCGATCGCATATTTTACGTAAGTGCGATCGGACTCTCTCAAACCGTCTTGATTGATGTAAGTTCGGTAGACTGGAAAAATTGTCAAAACAGCCGCCAATGCTTTTTCCAAACCGGGACGAGTAAAGTCATTTCCCTGTCTCGATTGACCGGAAATATTCTTCAAAAGTTGAGCGAGATTGTCTACGTCTCCCGCCAAATTTTTCTCAACAATCAGTCCTTTTTTATCTAAAAACAACTGTTCGTAGGGAACGGTAAAGCGAGTAAATCTCTGATATATTTCGGTAAATTGCTGCTCGCGATCGCACCGACAAAAAACGCCGTTTACGTAATTCAAAAAGTCGTAGCCGCTAGTTCCCTCAATCGGCCAATATGAGGGCAAATCTTCTTCGTGTTCCAGAATTTTTTCAACAGTAATATAAGTGTCTCCGACTTTCTCTCGGAGGCGTTTCAAATATTCTGTGGGGTCGTAAAGTCCATCGATGTGGTCGATTCTCAATCCCGTAAACTTTCCCTCATCAACCAGGTCGAAGATCAGAGCGTGGTTTTTATGAAAAACTTTAATCTCTTCAACTTTTACCGAAATAAGTTCGTTTACTGTAAAAAACCTTCGGTAATTAATTTCCTCGGCCCCCACTTTCCAGAAAGACAGACGGTAAAACTGCTCGGAAAGCAATTCGTCTAGCAAATTAAAGCTTTCGGAATTTCCCTTTTCTCCGTTAAAAACTTTGATATTTTCATCGATAAATTCCTGTACAAGGGGATTTTGATTGTAGAGTTCCCACAGCAGTCCTTTGACAAAAGCTATCTGATCGTATCTGGTTTTACCTTTAGTTTCTGAAGGTGTATTTTTAATTAAATAAAGAATTCCTAAAAACTTGATAAAATCTGGATGGCGTCTGCCTAATTCTCTAGCTAAATGCCCCAAGTTATGACTGATGAATTTAGCATAAGATTCAATTCTTACTGGCAATTGTAAGCTATAATAATTGATGGTTAGCCCAATTTCGCTGTATTTGAGTTGAATCTCGCCATTTTCCAGACACTCTCCATAAAAATTCCCCAGCAGCGGAGCCAGCACTCGACCCCTGAGATGTTCGTAAGCGTGATTCCATTCAATATCGAAGTAATCGAAATAGTCGGAATCTGGCCCGTGTTCCAATACGTCTAACAGCAGCAAATTTTGAGTGTCATAAGCCATGTGGTTCGGAACAATATCTTGCAGCCATCCCATGTTCCGTTTCTTGATTTCGTATGTGAGGGCTTCAAAATTTTCTGATGTTCCCAAATCGGGATTGAGCTGATTTGAGTCAACGACATCGTATCCGTGAGAGCTGCCTTTTCTGGCTTTAAATATTGGTGAAGCGTAAAGGTCGGTAATTCCTAAATCTTCCAGATAGCTAAGGATTTGTTTGGCGGCTTCAAAGTTAAAACCTCCATGAAATTGAATCCGATAAGTTGTTGTGGGAATTCTCATCATGTTAATTTTACTCCGGGTTTTTTAGGGTTTTCTCTTTTAATGTATGAGGCAGAGCCTCCTCTACTGCATTCCCGGCCCGAGGCTGGGAATGAGAGAGGCTCTGCCTCCCGTTTCTTGTGGGACTAGATTCCGCGACAGAGGCTGAGAACTACATAGGTTCTGCCTCCTGTTGCTTGTTCCTAGGCTCTGCCTGGGAACGCCTGTATTGGAGGCTCTGCCTCCCGTTTTAATTACTCTAATTCATAGAGTGCGAAACTCTGCGGTTTAACGGTCAATTTTTGCTCTGAAGTTATCTTTTCAGGCAAGCTAGAACCTGAACCCATCCATTTTTCATCAGCAGAGTCTAAAATTTTGTGACCGTTGCCTTGGGGCAGTGTAGCCGTAAAAGTGACATCTTGCGTGTTGAAGTTTAGAATGCAGAATATCTGGCTGTCATCTGTCCAGCGACGTAGAAATAAGATTTTTTCCGCTTCAATGCTGGACACTTCTAGACTGTTTTTGTCGAGTTTTTTAAGGGCTGGTATTGTCCGCCGTAGTTGAATCAAATGTTGATGCCATTCCCAAAGGATTTTGTGTTTGCCTTCGGTTTGTTTTTCCCAGTTTAGCTTACACTTATCGAAAGTCTCAGGACTCTGGGGGTCGTGAAACTCGCCTCGGTCTTCAAAGGCTTTAAATTCTTGTTGTTTGTCTTTGCGGATAGCTTCAATTAAATTTTCGTCCGAGTGGGAAACGAAGTAAAAAAACGGTGCTTCTTCTCCGTATTCTTCTCCCATAAAAAAGAAGGGAATGTAGGGAGAAATTAAAACTGTGCCGGCTGCGAGTTTCAATCCTTCAAAGTCAACTATTTTCGAGAGTCTGTCTCCCAAAATGCGGTTGCCGATTTGGTCGTGGGTTTGGGCAAACACCACAAATTTATGACCCGGTTCATCCTTAACAGAATTGCCGTGTCTCCGCTTTCTGTGGGGGGCGTACTGGCCGGAGTAAACAAAGCTTTCTTTGAAGGCTTTTTCTAAGTGTTCGCACTTGCCGAAATCTTGGTAGTATCGGTCGTCTTCTCCGGTGAGCAAGGCGTGCAGTGAGTGGTGGAAATCATCGCACCATTGGGCGTTTAATCCGAAGCCACCCAGTTCTTTGGGACGTATAGTGCGGACATCATTTAAGTCACTTTCGGCTATTAAGTAAAGTTGCCGTCCTAGTTCTTGGGAAATATCTGCTGTGGCATCGGATAGTTCTTGTAAAAAAGGTCTTGCACCTACTTCAAATATTGCTTGAATTGCATCTAATCTCATGGCATCGATGTGATAGTCTCGAAACCAGTACAGGGCGTTTTCAATAAAGTAGTTACGCACGCCGTCGCTGTAGGCGTCGTCGAAGTTGAGGGGATCTCCCCAAATCGATCCGTATTTTGATGTAAAGTAGGGGCCGAATTGACTGAGGTAGTTGCCTTCGGGGCCGAGGTGGTTGTAAACTACATCGAGAATTACTGAAATGCCGTGTTCGTGGCAGGCGTTGACGAGTGTTTTGAAGCCTTCGGGGCCGCCGTAGGAGTTTTGAACTGCGTAGGGATATACGCCGTCATATCCCCAGTTTCGCTCGCCAGGAAATTGGGCTACTGGCATGATTTCGATGGCGTTGATTCCCAAGTCTTTAAGTTGTTTTAGATGGGGAATTATTGCTTCAAATGTTCCGGCTTGGGTGAATGTGCCGACGTGCAGTTCGTAAATAATCATTTCGGCTAGCGGCACGCCTTGCCAATTTGTGTCAGTCCAAGTAAAAATATTTTGATCTATTACTTGCGACGGAGCGTGTACGCCTTGGGGTTGATATTTTGATGCGGGGTCTGGTCGCTCGGTTTTTCCTTCGATTTGGTAAGTGTAAAGGGTTCCGGGTTCTATGTCTGTAGCTGTGGTTTGCCAATAACCTTCTGCTGATTGTTGCAGGGGTATCAGGCGTTTTTTTGGGGAAACAATTTGGACTGCGATTTGTTTGAGGGTGGGCGCCCAAACGGTAAATTCACATTGGTTATTGCCGAGGTAATTTGCTCCTATCTTCACTTTGAGCCGTTCTCCTTATAAAATAGGTTGGTAGTTCGATCGCCCGACGCGCTATCAAATGCTTGCCCTTAACGTTCAGCGCCTGTTTAGACGGTAATATTACTTAATATAACAAACAACTAACTTTAGACAGAGGCATCAAAGGCTAAAATTGTATATGGGGCAAAAGTAGCGGTTAGTTATGTCTAAATTAGAGCATGAATCGGCCCGGGGGCGATCGTCAAATTAACGGTCTGGAATCGTTAATATTTCTGGTTGATATTATGTCGAAAATCTACCTAAAGGTAGGTCAAAAATCAGCGCGAGTGTGGATTTTATGGTTATGGCTTTTGGACGGGAAATCTGCTGCAATCTTGACTCGGCGGAGTCTCGGGAGTGGTTGGTCACAAACGGGATCGGCGGTTACGCTAGCGGGACGATCGCAAATCTCCTCACCCGCCGCTATCACGGCTTGCTGATAGCCGCCCTCAAACCCCCGCTGGGACGCACTTTGATGCTCGCCAAGCTGGACGAGACGGCTGTGTATCACGATCGCGCCTATCCGCTTTATACAAACCGCTGGGCCGACGCGACGATCGAACCCCACGGCTACAACTACATCGAAAGCTTTCACCTAGAAGGCACGACGCCTGTTTGGAGGTTTGCTCTCGGCGACGCTATCCTGGAAAAGCGGATTTGGATGCAGCAAGGTGCTAACACAACATATATTCAATACCGCTTGCACCGCGCCTCACAACCGATCGCCCTCGCTGTCAAAGCCCTAGTCAACTACCGCGACTACCACCACACAACGAGCGCCGGCGACTGGCAGATGAGCCTAGAAACCTTGGAACGCGGCGTTTGCGTGACGGCATTTCCCAAGGCTGCACCCCTGTACCTGCTGACAGATGCCACAGCAGAGGCCACATTTCGAGTCTCTGCGCCCTTATACAATTGGCATTACGGATTGGATCTAGCAGCCGAAAAGCGCCGCGGATTGGATTGCTGCGAGGATCACTTGCAGGCGGCGACTTTTCACATGACGATCGCACCGGGAACTTCTCTCACATTGATAGCGAGCACGGAGAAAAACCCGCAATTCAACGGGGATGCAGCTTTAGAATCGCGCCGCACTTATGAGGGAGAAGTGCTGGAAAAATGGTCAAAAGCGAGCAAATCTCCCGACTGGATCAATCACTTAGTGCTCGCCGCCGACCAATTTATCGTCAGCCGCCCACTCGCGGAGGAACCCGAAGGCAAAACGATCATCGCCGGATATCCCTGGTTCAGCGACTGGGGGCGCGACACGACGATCGCCCTGCCGGGTCTCACAATCTGTACCGGGCGATGGGAAATTGCGCGATCGATTTTGCGGACATTTGCGCGGTATGTCGATCGGGGGATGCTGCCGAACCGCTTCCCGGATGCGGGCGGCGCACCGGAATACAACACCGCAGACGCCACTCTGTGGTATTTTGAGGCAATTCGCGCTTATATCGATGCCACGGGGGACGACGAACTTTTGAGCGAACTCTGGCCTACTTTATGTGAGATTGTTGATTGGCACATACAGGGAACTCGGTATAACATCCGCGTCGATCCCGATGACGGTTTAGTCTACGCGGGCGAAACCGGCGTGCAACTGACTTGGATGGATGCGAAAATCGAGGATTGGGTGGTGACGCCTCGGATTGGTAAGCCGATCGAACTCAGCGCGCTTTGGTACAATGCTATACAAGCTATGGCAAGTTTTGCTCGAAAATTGGGCAAGCCTCACAATGAATACCAGCAATTGGGCGATCGAACAGCCGCCGGATTCCCTCGCTTCTGGAACGCCTCAACCGGTTACTGTTACGACATTCTCGACGGCCCCGACGGAAACGATAGTTCCCTGCGGCCCAACCAAATATTCGCCGTATCCCTGCCCCTAGACTCGATTCCTCCTCACTCCGCCAACTCCTTGTCAGCGGGGATGCGCCAGGAAACCCGCTATACACCGTTACTGACGCCCATCCAGCAGCGTGGCGTGGTGGACGCCTGCGCTCAACAGTTGCTCACTTCTGTCGGCCTCCGCAGCCTCTCGCCGCAGCACCCGCAGTATCGCGGCGTATACGGAGGCGACCAATTGCAGCGCGACAGCGCCTACCACCAGGGCACAGTTTGGGGCTGGCTGATTGGCCCGTTTGTCTTGGCGCACTTGCACGTATACAAAGACCCAGCACAAGCTCGCGAATTCCTAGAACCGATGGCACATCATATAATGGCCGACGGAGTTGGCAGTCTGAGCGAAATTTTTGAGGGCGACGCCCCCCACTCGCCGCGGGGCTGCACGGCTCAAGCTTGGACTGTGGCTGAGGTGCTGCGGGCTTGGTTGGCAATTAATACTGTGGGTGTTTAAATGGGGAATGTTATCTTTGGTGGAAAAAGAGATTTATGGCATTATTATTAGCGGGCGATATTGGCGGAACTAAGACAATTTTGCGCTTAGTGGAAAGGACTGTTAACGGTGAAATGAACGCTCTTTACGAGTTTCGCTATCCGAGCGGGGAGTTTCCCGATTTAGTACCAATGGTGCAGCAGTTTTTGACGGAAGCTGCTACGAAATTGGATTTTGCGCCATTGCCTGAAAAAGCTTGTTTTGCGATCGCAGGCCCGGTGGTTAATAACACTGCAAAACTGACTAATTTGCCTTGGGTGCTGGAGGCGAAGCGTCTGGAACAGGAATTAGGAATATCACACGTTAGTTTAATTAATGATTTTGTCGCGGTTGGCTACGGCGTGTGGGCTTTGGACGATCGAGATTTGCACACTTTGCAAGTTGGAAAACCCCGCCAACACGATCCAATTGCTGTGATTGGTGCGGGTACTGGTTTGGGAAATTGTTTTGGAATTCCAGAGGCAAATGGCATCAGAGTCTTTTCTTCGGAAGGGGGGCACGGTGACTTTGCTCCTCGCTCGGAGTTGGAGTTTGAATTGCTGAAATATTTGTTAGCAAAACACGACATTCAAAGAATATCGATCGAGCGTGTGGTTTCGGGACTAGGGATTGTTTCAATTTACCAGTTTTTGCGGGACAGAAAGTTTGCTCCTGAATCGCCGGAGATAGGGGAAGTTATCAAAAAATGGGAGTCAGAAATCGGGAAAACTGAGAAGACTGTCGATCCGGGGGCGACAATTGCACAGGCAGCCCTCAAAAAGTGCGATCGGCTTTCCGAACAAACAATGCAAATGTTTGTAGAAGCCTACGGTGCAGTGGCCGGAAATCTCGCTGTGACACTGTTACCTTACGGCGGTTTGTACGTAGCTGGCGGCATTGCTGCTAAGATTTTGCCACTGATTCTAGAAGGGGGTTTTATGCGAGCTTTTACGCACAAAGGCCGGATGGATTCGCTGTTAGAAATGATGCCGGTTCGATTGGTTTTGAATCCCAATGTAGGGTTAATTGGTGCGGCTGTTTGTGCGGCCGGTCTTTAGTATAATTTTAAATAGTTTGGGCGGGCAAGATGCCCACCCCACAAGAATTGTTGTGGCACAGGCATCTTGCCTGTGCAAATATTTGGGGCGGGCAAGATGCCCACCCCACAAGAATTGTTGTGGCACAGGCATCTTGCCTGTGCAAATAGTTTGGGCGGGCAAGATGCCCACCCCACAATAATATTTGTGGCACAGGCATCTTGCCTGTGCAAATAGTTTGGGGCGGGCTAGAAGCCCACCCCACAATAATATTTGTGGCACAGGCATCTTGCCTGTGAAATCCTTGTGGCACAGGCATCTTGCCTGTGCAAATATTTGTGGCACAGGCATCTTGCCTGTGCAAAGAGTTTAGGCGGGCTAGAAGCCCACCCCACAATAATATTTGTGGCACAAGCATCTTGCCTGTGCAAAGAGTTTGGGCGGGCTAGAAGCCCACCCCACAATAATATTTGTGGCACAGGCATCTTGCCTGTGCAAAGAGTTTGGGGCGGGCTAGAAGCCCACCCCAAAATAATATTTGTGGCACAGGCATCTTGCCTGTGACTGAAGCGCGGGCAAGATGCCCACCCCACAAGAAATTCAGAAAAAGCTAAACTTCATACATTTGCCAGAAAAAAGGATATTCCTCTGGAGTCACTGAAAGACCAGCTTTGACAGGATTTTGCCTAATATATTCCCAAAAAACCTGAAATTCTCGTTCATCTCTGACAATGTGGTCATGTCGCTCATCCTGCCAGACAGTACCAATATGCTTCATCACATTGGGAATTTGTTTAGAACTGTAGCTTTTCATACTGTGTAGAATGCTGCTGAGCGACCAGAATTTATGATCCGGCTTTGCTAAAGGCTGCATTAGCATATGCACATGATCAGGCATTACAACTAAGCAAAAGATTTGATACCTTTGCCTATCAAAAAACTGGCAAGCATTGAGGACAACTTTCCTCGCAGCCGGAGTTAATTCCAGCTTTTCCCAAGTATTAAAAGTGATGAAATAGACCGCTCCTTCTAACTCCCAATGAGGTAAATTTCTGTAAGTAACTTTTAATTGAGCATCTCTGAGTTTAAGCGGCAGACTAGAAACCTGTCCCACAAAAAGCTGAGATTGACCTGTGGGGTCGGCATCTTTCCCGCCCAAATCCTGATTGCTTGCCTGACTCAAATTTTCGCGAATCATATGACTAAGTACAACCGCAACTTAGTATAAAATAGCCTAAAAAAAGCAAGATTTTAATACCCTTACCGATGATGTTCGTAACTCTTTAAGTTCTTGTGGGGTGGGCATCTTGCCCGCCCCAAATATGCAGGTTAAATTGCCACTGTTTATCTCATCTTCAAAATCTTCTCAGCAGCAACTTCAGATACCGGCATCACCGATAACCGATTGCCTTTCCTCACCAGCAAAACCTCATCAGCACTAAACTTTTGTTTCAGTTCATCCAAAGATATTAACTTAGCAAATTCCTCAACAAACTCAACTCTCACAGTTTGCCAGCGAGGAGCATCAAACTGCGATTTAGGGTCATAATATTCGCTATTCATATCGAACTGAGTTGGGTCAGCAATTCCAGTTTCCACGACGCGCACTAACCCGACAATACCCGGAATTTTAGTATTAGAATGGTAAAAAAATACTAAGTCTCCCCGACTCATTTCTCGCATAAAATTGCGCGCTTGATAGTTGCGAACGCCATCCCAAATCGAAGTGCGATCGCCCTTCAAGTCCGCAATACTATAAACATCGGGTTCCGACTTCATCAGCCAATAATTCATAAAATATCTTTCCGCTTCTGCAACCACAGAGTCAACATCAAATAAACAAAAATATGCACGCACAAAATACCCCAGTTTAAACCCAAATTTTCCCACGTTGGATCGTAAACAGGAGTAGGCTCAAACGGCTGAGGAAGCGTACTCCCGTCCGGTAATGTAGTAGGCGCGGGAACCATCCCATTCACATTAACTAAAGACCCGTAAGCACCCACAGACCAGCGGCTTAACATCAGCCAAGAAAACTTGCTCGCCGCACCTTCCATCTTAAACAAAACTCCCGAAAAAATAATCTGAGGCAGCAATAATAGAGGCAAAGCGCTATTAGCTTGAGAGCTATTTTTAACAATTGCGGAAACGACTAATCCGAGGCTTATGCAGCTCATCAAAGTTAGGAATGTGGTAATAGTTGCCCCCATCGCCCAGGAAATCAAACTCGGTTCGGGGGATTTAAAAGCAATCAGAATAACTCCTACCATTAACAGCGTTTGCAATACGGCCAAACCAGAAAGTATAAATATTTTTGAACCTAAATAAGCAAACAATCCTAAATTGACCAAACGTTCGCGCAGATAAATAGCAGATTCTTTAACAATTTCTTGCAGAGAAGTTGCCAGTCCTACCCAAATAGCCGCACAGGTAAATACAAATAAAACTCTGAGCGCTAAAGGTGCTAAAGTTGCCTCCGGTGCGCCCATTAATGGGTCTTTATCTCTGACGGCTAGCCGCAGCAAACTAATGCCGATCGGAGCAGTTAAAAGAGCTAAACTCAAGTTAACTAAGTCGCGGGAAATAAGCTGAAAATATCGCTGGGCAAGCAAAACGAGTTGTTTTACAAAAGATTGAGATTTTGGTACAGAAGGTGCAGAAGGCGTTTTTGCATTAGCCTGGCTTCTGCTGAAGTGGTTGACAATATAGCGCTGATAGTAGGGAGATTTATTAAACTTTTCTGCCCAGCTTTGAACGTTGGTTTCTCCTGTTTCTAATTCGTTGTAAATGTCTGCAAAATCGCCCGTTTTGACATCGAAAAAATCGAGCGCTTCCCTAGGCGGGCCGAAGTAACAAAGGCGTCCGCCGCGACCCATAAACACAATACGATCGCACATCGTGATATTTGCCGTCGCGTGAGTTACCAGAATCACCGTCCGGCCTTGATTTGCCAACTTTCGCAGCAGTTGCATCATCTTCTTATCCAAACCCGGATCGAGTCCTGAAGTCGGTTCGTCTAAAAAGAAAAGTTTCGGGTCTGCTAACAGTTCAACTCCGATACTGACCCGCTTTCGCTGTCCGCCGCTAAGCTGTTTTACCAAAGCCTTGCGACGGTGAGTCATTTCAATATCTTCTAAAGTTTTGGCGACTACCTGCTTGACATCTGTATCGGGAGGTAAGCGCAATTTAGCTGCATAACTCAAGACTTCTTCTACTGTCAAATCTGCGTGCACAATATCATCTTGAGGCACGTAACCGATTTGATTGCGGTAAATATTGAAGTTTTGGCGCAGGTTGTCACCGTTGAGAAACACAGCGCCGTTAGTAGTTTTTTCGATGCCTAAAAGCGTCCGCATTAAAGTAGATTTTCCAGCGCCGCTACCGCCGACTAAAGCCACAAACTGCCCCGGTTCGATCGCCAAAGTGATATTATCCAAACGCTTCGGAATCACCAGACTGTCAGCATCCAAACGAATTTGATGGCCGGAGTCTTGCATTTGCAACTCACCGCTGCGGTAAGTTAGAGTAAACGGGCCGATCCGAATTGCATCTCCCTCGGACAATTGTACAGAATTTGTCACTCGCTGACCGTTAACAAAAACCCCGTTAACGCTGTAGTCTCGCAAAATATAATTGCCGCGACTGTCTTGGTCAATTGTGGCGTGGCGTCTAGAAACAAGCGGCGCATCTAATTGCAGCGAAGCGTTTGGATCGCGACCCAACAAAACCGACCGATTCTTAAGAAGAATTGACTGCTTGCTAGGGACAGCAACCTGATTCGCCAGCGGATTAAAATAAGTCAGCAAAACTTGATTTTGAGGATCGAGACCGATTTTAATTTCTGTGCCGTTTTTCAGACAATAACCGTCATTGGGAGTGATGCGAGTGCGATCGACAAATAAGCCATTAGTGCTCGGCCGCTGGCCGTCACCGTCGTAAATCCAGTAATTATCCCCAATTTGGCGCAAAACAGCGTGAACGCCAGAAACTGCCCGCCAGGGTTCGGGAATGACTAAATCAGCACGAGTGCGATCGCGTCCCAATACGTGCTGCCGCTGTTTTAACTCTAACTGTAAAACCTCCCCTTGATTGCTTAATACTATATAAGGTCGATCGCTTAAAGCAGTCAGTTGTCCTATATTGCCTGTCATACTTCAATCGCGGTTTTTGCACTCACTTTTGTCAGCATATCAAAAAGTGGAAGTCGTTAGTCATTAGTCATTAGTGCGTAGGTTGGGTTGAGGAACGAAACCCAACATTTTCGCTACAATTTTCCACGGGCCCAAGCGTCTTGACTTATATTAAGCAAGTCTACTTAGCAACAACCGACAAACTACGAAGCCGATTAATTGCCGCCGCCAATTCAAACCGTCGAAACATGGCAAAATCCCCTTCAGGAAAAGGCGATAAAATATCCATCCCCTGCGCCTCAATATCTGCCATCACCAAATCTATGATTTCCGACAAAGTGCGTTTTCCGTCCATGTATTGCTGCTTAGCATAAACCATTGCCGCAGCGATCGCCCTTAACTGTCCGCTGTCCACAATTTGCTCAACCGCCCCCAAATCAATCTCCTCAGTTCCGAAAGCCAATTCATCAACATCCCGCACCTTCACCCGCACATTTCGCCGTCCCCGACTCGGATCTAAACTAGCAGGAATCGGCACTCTTTGAGTAATCTCACCAAAATTTTCTCCCCCTTCAGCAGCACGGCTAATCGAGTAATTTATAGCAATTTCTTTAGCTTTTTCAGTCACATCATGTGCTTGAAAATTTTCCATTGCAATCACAGTATCCGCCACATCAAAATAATCGCCGCTTCCGCCCATGACTAAAATAGTCGATACGCCATAATCCGCATACAATTGTCTCACTTTATCAATAAACGGTGTAATCGGTTCCTTATCCTTAGCGATGAGTTCCTGCATTCGGCGATCGCGAATCATAAAATTCGTCGCCGCCGTATCCTCATCCACCAATAAAACAGGCACTAAATCCTCTTGACAAGAAGCGACTAATTCCAAAGCCTCGATAATATTAGCAGCTTGCGACGTACTGCCGCTCGCATTCTCAGTATAAAATTGTGCAGTATCTCTACCTTGCGGCAAGTGGTTAATAAAAGGCGAAATATCAACTCCTGCAACACTTCTCCCATCTTCCGCTCTAATTTTAACCGCCGCCGGATTAGTCACCACAAATTCCCTACCATCTCCGGGAATTCGGTTGTAAACCCCCAACTCGATCGCCCTGAGTAAAGTTGATTTGCCGTGATAGCCGCCCCCAACAATCAAAGTAATGCCAGCGGGAATACCCATACCGGAAATCAAACCGCGATTCGGACAATTAAACTCAACTTTTAATGACGGCGGCGACTGAAAAGCCACCGCATTATTTAACAAAGGACTGTTGTCAACACCGCTGCGGCGGGGTAAAATAGAACCGTCAGCAACAAACGCAACTAATCCGTTTTCAGCTAACTGCTGCCGCAGCCAGTCAGCATCTTCTACAGTTTCAACGTGACGGCGACATTCCGCAGCATTTAAGTTAGCATACTTCAGAGAATTGCTGACAATTTGCGGAATATCTTCGCACAGCATTTCAGCAGCTTGTCGCCCTAAAATACTGCGCCCGCCCGCTGGAAGTCCGACGGCAAATCGCAGTTCAACTCCTCCTAAATCTCCGATATCTGATCGAGCTGAGGAAATGATAAACGCGGAAGTTCGCTCTAAAACTTCTTGTCCGAACCGAGTCACTGCAATCATACCGCTTTTGCCAGTGCCGCGTTTGCTGCTGATGCTGTAGGCTGCTTTGTCAAACTGCCGAGTTAGGTAATCTCGCAAGGCTATTTCTCGACTGCGAGAGTTGAAAAGTTCGCGGGGAATTTGAGCAATGTTGGGGGGAACTATGACTCTAAATTTACTGGGAGAAGCAAAGGGATCTCCCTGCACGTAATCAATTATTAATGTGAATTCTGAAAATTCGTAACTACCTTGAATGTCTTTGTATGCTTTGTAGCCTCGATTGTCTAGTTGCAGTAAATGCCGTTGCAGGCTTTCTTTGTTAGTCATTTGTTATTACTTATTTGTTATTTACCTAGTTCCTAGGCTCTGCCTAGGAACAGATTTCCAGAGGCTCTGCCTCGCTTGCTTTGCGTGGGAAAATTGGAGGCAGAGCCTCCGGATATGCGTTACCAGGCTCTGCCTGGTAACGAGTAGATTACCGATTACCAATTACCGTAAATGCCCTTGCAAGCTTTCTTTGTTAGTCATTTGTTATTTGTTATTTAGCTGGTTTTACCTAGTTCCTAGGCTCTGCCTAGGAACCGATTTCCAGAGGCTCTGCCTCGCTTGCTTGGCGTGGGAAATTTGGAGGCAGAGCCTCCCGATATGCGTTACCAGGCTCTGCCTGGTAACGAGTAGATTACCAATTACCGAATTTCCAATAATTTAGCCGTGGCATTAACAACAATTTGAGCAGAACCGGCGAAAAAAGGTCGATCGATAGTTGCTAATGTATCGCTAGATTGGTGATAGTGGGGCGATCGCAAATTTGCAGTATCCGTCACCAACACAGCACCAATCCCTTTATACCAGAAAGGCGCGTGGTCACTGCGTAAAACATCGGGAGTCAGCAACCCTTTCAGGGGAACCGGCAGCGCCACCACCGGAGGCAAATCGGCTTTTCGCGACTCCGCAAAACTTTTCAATAGCTGCGGATGTTCCGCATCCCCAATCACAGCGATAAACTCGCCTTTATCGGGAGAAGTTACCCCCGATGCTTCTAGAAAAGGTTGCGCTGTCAATCCTTCGGGATATTGCTGACATCCGGGCGTGCGGCACGCATAACCTACCATATCTAGGACGATCGCACCCTGCAAATTTTTTAACCGCGCGTCGCTACCTGTAAATGCTAAACTGCCTAAAAGTCCGAGTTCTTCCCTGTCGAAAAAAGCTACTTGCAATGTCCGAGGCGTGGGACGAGAACCCAGCAATCTTGCTACTTCTAAAACTACTGCAACTCCCGTCGCATTGTCGTCAGCGCCGGGGGAGTTTGGTACAGTATCGTAGTGTGCTGCAACTAAAATTGCACCGGCGTTTGAGTCAGTGCCTTTTCTTTCGGCAAAGACGTTAATTCCGCGATCGAACGGCTGCAACTCTGCGGAAAATCCTAATGTTTGTAGTTGTTGGGAAATGTAGTCTCTAGTAAAAGAGCGATCTCGTTCTCCATCGCGTTCTCCTGCTAAACTATCGACGTGTTTCCACAACCGAGACGGGTCAATTTGGGGCTGAAAAAAACTATTTTTTTCAGCAGGAAGCGGTAAGGGAGACGGTTTTTGGGAAGTGTGGATATTGCGATCGATCCCAACTTCGGGTACAGCCGACAACCGCTGCCACGAGTCAGAACCCCAGCCCGCCGCCGTCACCGCAACCACAATAAATAGCGCTATCCAAATCAATTGTTTCATTAGTAAGTCTATTTGAGATTTTAGACAGAGCTTACGCACTCCTCACTCCCATAAACCGGGTTTTTTAGCGGAAGCGAGGGCAGCCACAAAGTCTTTTCGTAAAACCCGGTTGATGCGTTCAGAACTGTTATATTTTAGATTTTATATTGACACCAGAGTTAAAAATAAACCTGTTTCAAAAAATGAAACTCAAAACTCTTAAAATTAACTGCGCCAGAGGCAGTTTTGTATTTTATCTCTGAAAAAGCAGGTAAAAGCCTTGGGATGTTGCCGTCGAATCTGTCTTGCTTATTTGAGCGTTCGACGGCGACATTCAAGTCACTAATTTACCTTTTAAATTTACAATCCAAAACTACTTTTTTTCCCACTCAATCTCCTTATTCTCCAAGATCAACCCGCTGCTGCTGGGAACAGCGTAAGGAATAGTTGTTGCAGAAAATTTGACTATTTGAGTTGGTTGTTGAAACCACTCGGAATAACTGGGATTGAGTTGGTCGTACAGTGCTTTCAAAGCTTGGATTTCGGCCTGTAGCTGCGCTGCTGCTTGATTGATTCTGCGAGCTTGTGTTTGCAAGCGCTTTTCCCCGGTTTGAACTTTGTTTTCTAGTTCTTGCCAGTGCTCTCCGGCCACCAACTTTTCTAGTTCACCTTGCTTGTAATTGAGTAAAGCCTGTTTTGCCTGCAGTTGCTTTTCAATATTTTTAGTCTCTCGGTCAATTTCCTGGATTTGCTGCAACCACTGCTCCCCAAAAGCAGCAGTTTGCTGGTGGAACTCGGCAATGGCTTCAGGAGTATTATTTTTGGGAAAACTGACTGCCACTCGGCACTCTGAGCGCTCTACGCCAAGTTTTTCCCGCGACTCTTGCAGGGCGGTAAGTTCTGCTTGCAGCGCGCGGACTTCTTTTTGGAGTTCTGGGATGGTCTGACTCATGGGTTCAATTAGTGGACCTCTGCATAGATTTTAAGCTAATTGTTTATTTTTCTAACAAATCCCGATCGCCTCCTTGCGGGAATTATCTAATTTTAGCGCGCTTCCACCCGGTGTCTAGGCAGAATGGCGGATAATTTGTGGCACAATGGCTGATGACACATTTTAAATTAAGATTAAAATTGTAATTAGTTATAAAGCTAAGTTATTAACTGGCTAAAATTTAATTTACAAATCCACATGAATTAATGGTGGCTGGGTTTTCCTATGGCAGAGAAACTTCTGCTAAGATTTTTACAATTTTTGGTTACTAAAAAAGTATTTTATCTTAGGAAATAGAGCAAATGAAAATAATTTTTCAATTAATTTGGGGATATTTCGCGGTTGCTATTTTTGGTGTGGAATCTAGCATGAGTGCAAAAATATTACCGATAAGTGTATGGGGTGAATCTGGCACTCACCCTGTAGAAAGGGTTTTGGTGCTGTCTCAAAAACATAGCTATTTGCGATCGGCATCTCGTCCCCTTACCTCTGGAAGCGCCGCATTATTTTTGAATCATTTATCCCAAATTGAACCACGAAGATTACCAAATTACAATCAGATTAACTCTCAAAACACCAATAAAGAAGAACCTAATTTTAGGTTAAAAATCATCGGTTATTCTCTGGTTTGTCTTTGTTTAGTAATTTCATTATTGATCCGGGAGAAGACAGTAAATAGCTTATCCAAGACGATGAGGTTAATCAAGCCGAAGTCTGAAACAGAGAATGACAAGCTACCAAAAGGAGAAAAAGTGTTATATCCAAAAAAAGAACAGGATATCTGGCATACTATTGCCCAGATGACCCAAGATTTGCAGCAAACTGCCGAATATGCTCTCGATATTTGTGAGGAAATGAACGTCTCGATAATCGCGACGACTCCAGGCGGTCATATCCTATCGTTAAACCAAGCTACCTGTCAACTTTTGGGATACTCTAAAAAAGAGTTGTTAGGCAAACCAATAGCCGGACTTTTTAAGAAAAGTGAATCACCAGCCCCGGTGTTAGATTTAGGAAGTTTAACAGCCGAAGGTTCTGTCCACAACGTGGAAAAAGTCTACCTTTCTAAACAGCGAAAAAAAATAATTGTACTGCTTTCTATTTCAATTATTTGCGACAGTCAAGGCAAGGTCAGCGGTAAGTTATACATAGCACAAAATATTACCGAAAGCAAGCAGGTTGAAAGAAATTTGCGACGCAGTGAAAAAAAGTTTCGCCAACTGATAGAAACTGTTAATGCTGTTGCATTTATCTATCACCGCAGACAGTTCCGCTATGTCAATGCTGAGACAGAAGCTCTGACAGGATATACTCGCGAAGAATTACTAGCATTGGATTTATACGACTTAATTCATCTAGATTTTATAGAAATAGTTAAAAAATGGGGTAAATCCAGTCATGCGCGCTCAACAGCAGGCTCTAAATATGAATTAGTAATAGTCACGAAAACTGGAGAAATGCGCTGGATTGAAGCAACTGTAGATATTATAAAATTTGAAAAAAAAGCCTCAATATTAATCACAGCATTTGACATCAGCGATCGCAAATTAGCAGAGTTAGAACGAGAAACATCTCTTTCCTTGCTTCAAGCAACCATTGAATCTACTGCTGACGGTATTCTGGCGGTTGACAGTGGAGGCACAGTGCTCACCTTTAACCGCAAGTTTGCCGAAATGTGGCAGTTGCCGGATTTCCTGCTGGATTCGAGAGATAACAACCAAATTTTGGCGTTTGGAATCAACCAGTTAAAATATCCGGAAATATTTCTCAACCGTGCTAAAGAATTGTCCGATCGCCCTACCGAAGAAAGTTACGATATCATTGAGTTAACAGATGGCAGAATCTTCGAGCGCTACTCGTTGCCTCAGCGCACGGGAGGCAAAATTACTGGTCGAGTATTCAGCTTTCGGGATGTAACGGAACGGGTGCAATCCGAAGAAAAACTACGCAAAAGCGAAGAACGCTTTCACCTGCTGACGCGGGCGACAAATGACGCCGTATGGGATTTTGATTTGTTAAAAAATGAGTATTGGTTGAGCGAAGAATTTGAAAAAGTTTTTGGATACAAACTCAACCAAACTCAGACGATAGAATTAGAATCTTGGTGGTTAAATATTCATCCCGAAGAACGGGAAAGAGTGATGTTTAGCTTCAACCAAACAATGAACTCAGACGCTCAATGTTGGTCGGAAGAATACAGCTTTCACCGTGCAGACGGGGGATATGTTTTTGTGCTCGATCGCGGCTATATCATCCGCAATGAAAGTGGCCAAGCAGTAAGGGCTATCGGCACGATGATGGATATCACTCAGCGCAAGCAAGCTGAAGAAATTATTCGCTATCAAGCTGTTTATGACCAACTCACCGGTTTACCGAACCGGATACTGTTTAACGAGAGGCTGCTGGCGTCCTTAAAACAAGCTAAACAAACAAAAAAAATGCTTGCTGTGATGTTTTTAGACTTGGACAGGTTCAAAAAGATTAATGATACACTAGGTCACGCTGCGGGCGATCGCCTGTTAGAAGGTTTTGCCGGACGCATCAGCGACACTTTGCGATCGACTGACACGGTAGCCCGCTGGGGAGGCGACGAATTTACCATACTGCTTCCCGACATCAATTGCTTAGAAGATGCCGTTAAAACAGCTCAAAGAATACTCAACAATTTAAAGCCACCATTTAAACTAGAAGGACAACCGTTTCATGTTAGCAGCAGCATCGGCATTGCCCTTTATCCCGATGATGGTGAAGAGGCCGAAACTTTAGTCAAAAATGCCGATGCTGCCTTGTACTACGCTAAAGAAATGGGAAGAAATAACTATCAGTTATATACTTCAACACTTAATCCCCACAGCAGCCATTTACTAACTATAGAACACAGACTGCACGAGGCTTTAGAACAAGGAGAATTTGAGGTTTTCTATCAGCCAAAAGTCAACATTACTACTTGGCAAATTCAGGGCATGGAAGCTCTGCTGCGCTGGCAACATCCACAATTAGGTTTAGTTACTCCCGCTACATTTATTCCCATCGCCGAAGAGAACGGACTCATTGTACCTATTGGGGAATGGGTGCTGCAAACAGCCTGCACTCAAAATAAAGCTTGGCAGGATGCTTTGCAGCCAGATTTGCGGGTAGCAGTCAACGTTTCGGCTCGGCAGTTCCAGCAATTTAATTTATTAGAAATGGTAGCGAACTGCTTGGAAAAAACTGGTTTAGCACCCAAATATTTAGAGTTAGAAATTACCGAAACTACAGCCATGCAAGATGTGGATTATACCACAAAAGTTCTCAGGGAGTTGCAGAATATGGGAGTGCAAATTGCGCTGGACGATTTCGGCACGGGTTATTGTTCTCTAAATTATCTCAAAAAGTTTCCCTTGAATATCTTAAAAATAGACAGGTCGTTTGTCAGCGGATTGACGACCGATCCCTGCGAACGGGCGATCGCCAAGGCTGTAGCGACCCTGGGGCGAGATTTGAACTTGAGCGTGGTAGCCGAAGGAGTAGAAACTCAAGAGCAGTTGGAGTGTTTGCGCGAACTGCACTGTCAAGAAATTCAGGGTCATTATTTCAGCCCTGCACTCTCGGCTGGCGATGCTAGGAAGCTATTGCTAAATTCTCAGTTGCAACAAGTGAAAATTGCTTAATTAGTCATTAGTCATTAGTTATTAGTCATCAGTCAATTGTAGGGTGGGTGAGGCGCGGTTCAAGATTTATCTATTGCTGACAATAGTTAATCGGCGCGCCTCACCCACCAATAGGGATCAGGTGCTTCGTGCGCCCCCGAAAGTTATAGTTCTTGACCGCGAATCTTAGTCTCCCGACTTATTTTCCTGCGCTGCACCCCCAACATCATCACTGCTAGAGGGCTTCGGCGGGCCTAAGTTGTCGGGCAATTCGTTAAGATTCTTGCCCAAAGCGTGACACAGCGCTTTAACTTGAGGAATTGTCAGCTCAGGGGCATCAAGTCCTCGCTCCCGCCACCGCAGTTAAAAGCTTAGGAATGAGAATTAAATAACTTCCACTCTTGAAAGTGGGATGGGCGTCCCGCCCGTCCTTTTTGGACGGGCGGG
>NZ_JAUBUB010000094.1:9146-24848 GCF_036705265.1 Microcoleus sp. B4-C2 | reverse complement strand
GAATTTAACAGGCTTCTCAATTCACATATCATTTTCAGTTTGTTTTGTCAACTCCTAATACTGAACCGACGCCCTAGACGAAGATGACGTGCTTTCAAGAGGCTATTTTTAAGTGTAAAAAAAATCATTTGAACCAGCGAAAATTATGGCTTTGCACGACAATCGCGCAACCACAAACGAATAGCCTCAGCAATTTCGCTTTCACTATCTTGACTTAATAAAGGACGAATATCAGCCGCATTACCAAACCGAGAAACAAGTTTTGCCAATTCCCAACCGTTTTCCGTTTTAGTTAAAAACAACCAATGATATTGCTGAATTTCAACTCGTTTTTCCCCGCGATACTGCCGTTCCAAAGTAGTAATGAAAACTTGACTGGCATTTTCAGGAAGTGCATCTTCAAAATTTAAAGGTAACGGTTCAAACTCCGGGCGGCCCGCTAAAATTATTTGAGGCAGCGCGTAACCGGGCGGTGTGTTAGTGTTAGGAGAAAAGTGCGATCGCACAATTACGCGATTAGCATAACTCGGCAAATCTTGCAACAGGCGATCGACCAAAGTTTCCAAATCAGCCGGACAGGGCGATCGCGCTAACCAACCATACCCACTTGCGTTTATAGTGCGATCGCGATTTGTGACAAAATTAGCAGCCAAAGTCGGAGTTGCAACCGCAGATATCAGCAGATAAACACAGATGAACGCAGATAAAATTCCATTGGCGTTCATCGGCGTTTATCGGCGGTTAAAACTGAGATGTTGCACCATTCTCAATAAGCCTTTTATGAACAGGCAAGATGCCTGTTCCACAAAGAGTGAATTTTCTTGTGGAACAGGCATCTTGCCTGTTCTTGAGAATGGTGCAAGATGTGAGTTAAAAACAACATTCATATTGTTACTCCAACTCTTCACAAATCCGCGCAAAAGCCGCCGCCGGATCATCCGAAGCAGTAATCGGGCGCCCAATCACCAGATAATCCGCACCAGCTTTAAATGCGGCTTTTGGAGTCATCGATCGTTTTTGATCGCCTCCATCGGCCCATTTCGGACGTACACCGGGACAAACTAACACAAAATCATCCCCGCAACTCATCCTTAACTGTTCCACCTCTTGCGGAGAACAAACAGCCCCAGCTAAACCCGTTTCCTTAGCCAATAATGCCATGTGCAAAGCATATTCCGGCAACTCCAAAGGTATTTTCAACTCAAAAGCCAACTGTCGCGAATTCAAACTCGTCAACAGAGTAATAGCAATCAACTTAGGAGTCGGTTTATCCACAGCCGCCGCCCCTTCAGTCAAAGCCAACTGTGCCGCTTTCAAAGCATCTTTACCACAAGTAGAATGGATAGTCAATAAATCCACATTATACTTAGCAGCCGCCCGACAAGCACCAGCCACAGTATTCGGGATATCGTGAAACTTCAAATCGAGAAAAATCCGCTTTTCTCGCTGTTTTAAAATTTCCAGAATCCCCGGCCCGGAACTCACAAACAGTTCCAAACCCACTTTCCAGAAAGATACATCAGGCAGTTTGTCCAGAAGTGCGATCGCCTCTTCTTGACTCGAAACATCCAAAGCAACAATAATTCGATTATCAGCGTTCATAGCGCGTTCATCTTCAGTATTCATCTGCGGTTAAAAAAATAGATTAGTCATCGCAATAATTGCCTGTTTTGAACAGGCAAGATGCCTGTTCCACAATAATTATTGGAGATGTCTATTCAAGACACCAATCGCACAAACTTATTCTTCCCCACCTGCAAAACCTTACCGCCTAAATCAGCCGGTGATTCAAAAGTAAGGTTAACATCAGAAACCCGATCGCCCTCCAACTTCACCCCACCGCCCTGCATCAACTTCCGCGCATCACCGCTGCTTTTACAAAGCCCGCTAGCACTGAGAATATAAAACAACTTAGCCGGAAACTGCACACTTGCCAAAGAAAACTCCGCCACAGCATCAGCTTGTCCCGCAGCACCTTTAACCAGCGCAATTGCATCTTGTTGTGCGCGTTCCGCCGCTTCCGAACCGCGATACTGGCGCACCACATCCAAAGCCAAAAGTTTCTGTTTTTCTCGCGGATTTTCGGGCAATTCATCAAGTGGCAAATCTGTCAATAGTTCAAAATATTGGGCGATCGAACTATCAGCAATTTTCTCCAACTTAGAATACATCGTCAGCGGGTCTTCCGACAAAGCCACATAATTGCCCAAAGATTTCGACATCTTCTGCACCCCGTCAGTCCCTATCAAAATCGGCATCAGCAAACCAAACTGCGGCTTCATCCCAAAATGCCGCTGCAAATCTCTCCCCACCGCAATATTAAACTTTTGGTCAGTTCCCCCCAACTCCACATCAGCCTCCAAAGCCACCGAATCGTAACCCTGCATTAGTGGGTACAGAAACTCATGCAGATAAATCGCATTTTCCTGCTGCATCCGATTATCAAATCCCTCTTTAGCGAGCATCTGCTGCACCGTCATCGTCTTCAGCAGTTCCAAAATCTTCGCCAAGTCCAATTTCGACAACCACTCGGAGTTATAGCGAATTTCCAAACGTCCGGGCGTGTCAAAATCTAGAATCGGACGCACTTGGTCTAAATAAGTTTTGGCATTTTCCGCGACTTGTTCGGCAGTCAACTGGCTTCGCATCTCGGACTTTCCTGTCGGATCGCCAATTCTTGCGGTAAAATCTCCGATGACCAGTACCGCTGTGTGACCGGCATCCTGAAAAGCCCGCAGTTTGCGGAAGCAAATGCTGTGTCCCAAGTGAATGTCCGCCCCTGTGGCGTCGATTCCCAGTTTGACTCGCAAAGGTCGATCGACTTTTGCCAGGAGTTGGGCTAAATTTTCGTCAGAGTTGCTAGAATCAGGTCGATCTGGAAAAATCTCGCTGACGCCGCGGTAAAGCGCTGAAAGGTTAGGAGTTATCATCGGGGAGCGATCGTCCATCATATTTTGCCAAAGTGCAGCAGAATTAGTTACACTCACTGGTTGACGCATAAAAACATAACTACCAAGCTACTATAATCCCAAAGCTGACCGGCTTTCATTAGCTGACCCCGCCCAAAAACGGATACCAGTCCCCGACAACAGTCGTGGAGATCCCCAAATTTTAGACTCTTGTTCAAACTCCCAGATCCATCTGTGGAATAAATCTAAAATCTAAAATCTAAAATCTAAAATCGACTGACAGTCTCTAGGTTTCGCATCTAAAATTAAAAGTCTTAAACCCCAAATCGAGTGAGGAAGTGAAATCCACGTGTCAACCAACGCAGTCCGCAATAACACGGAAAACTCAGCCCCCGTATTCGAGTTTGTTCAGTCAGTCAGTAAAGTGACCGCCGGAACCATACTCAGCATGACAATGCTTGCCAGTTCCGTAGTCGCTGGTGGACTGGTTGGCTTAGCGATCAGCTTCCGCAATTTGCCAGATGTTCGGATCTTGCAAACCTACTCTCCCACAGAAACTACCCACATTTACGACATCAACGGCAAGCCCCTAGCTAGCATCCACGACGAAGCCAACCGGGATGTCGTACCCCTTGACCAAATCTCCCCGAACCTGAAACGAGCTGTTCTGGCGATCGAAGATAGCAACTTCTTCACGCACAAAGGCATCAACCCCGGCGGGATAGCCCGAGCTCTGATGGTCAACCTAGAGAAAGGTAGAACCGTTGAAGGCGGCTCGACTATGACTATGCAGCTAGTCAAGAACCTGTTCCTATCTCCCCAGTCAAAATTTAGTCGCAAGGTAGCTGAAGCGGTAATGTCTATCCGCTTGGAGCAAATTCTCAACAAAGACCAAATTCTGCAACTATACCTGAATCAAATCTACTTAGGTCACAACTTGTACGGCGTAGAGACAGCCTCTCGAAGCTATTTCAACAAATCAGCAAGTAATTTGACTCTTTCAGAAGCAGCGATGCTGGCCGGCTTAATTTCTGCCCCCGAAGAATACAGTCCTTTCGTCAATTACAAATTGGCAAAAGAGCGGCAAGCCCTCGTTTTAGGCCGCATGAAGGATCTTAAATGGATTACGCCGGCCCAAGAAACGGCAGCCCGCCAGGAAAAAATTAAGCTAGGGAAAATTACCTCTTTTGGCGGCTCTCAAGTTCCTTACGTAACACAAGCCGTAGTCCAGGAACTGACTAGGCGTTTCGGGCGAGATGCCGTGGTTAAGGGAGGAATGCGCGTTCAAACCACGATCGACCTCAAAATGCAGCGCATAGCCGAAGAAACCGTCAAAGCGTGGCACAATCGGCTTTACTACCAGGGCCTGTTTTACGATCGCCAGGAAGGTCAAATTGCCCTAGCCGCCGTCGATCCCCGCACCCACTTCGTCAAAGCAATGGTTGGCGGCGTCGATTACGAAAAGAGTCAGTTCAACCGCGCCATTCAAGCACGTCGCCAGCCCGGATCTGCTTTTAAACCTTTTATCTACTACGCTGCCTTTGCTAGCGGCAAATACGCCCCGGATTCAGTTGTCTACGACTCCCCTGTCGGCTACCGCGACGGCGACGGCTACTACTACCCTCAAAACTACGGTGGCGGCTTCTCCGGTGCTGTCAGCATCCGCAGAGCATTGGAAGTCTCTCTGAACATTCCCGCCGTCAAGCTTGGTCAAGAAGTCGGATTGAATAAAGTGATTGAGATTTGCCGCGTGCTCGGCATCAGAAGTCCGATGGAACCGGTGATTTCTTTGCCCTTGGGTGCAGTTGACCTCACTCCTTTAGAAATGGCCGGATCTTTTGCTACCTTCGCGAACAACGGCTGGCATTCTGACACCACGTTTATCGTGCAAGTCACTGACAGCAGTGGCAATGTCTTGCTCGACAATACGCCCAAACCCAAATTAGTTCTCAATTCCTGGGCGGCGGCATCTGTCAACAGCGCCCTGCAAGGCGTAATTACCAGCGGAACGGCAAGGGCGGCTCAACTTGGCCGGCCGGCTGCTGGGAAAACTGGTACAACTTCCTCAGAACGGGATATCTGGTTTGTGGGTTACGTGCCGCAGTTGTCGGTGGCTGTTTGGATGGGCAACGACAATTATAGACCCATGAGCTACGGTGCTACTGGCGGTGGGATTGTCGCCCCTGTTTGGCGCGATTTTATGAGCCAAGCTTTGCAGGGAGTTCCCGCAGAAAGTTTCAAACCTCCTTCAGCTTTTGAGCGCCCTTAATTATCAGTCAGTTGTCAGTTGTCAGTTGACTGTTGGCAGTTGGCAGTTGGTGTTTGACAGTTGACAATTGACAGTTGGCAGTTGACAATTACCAATTATTTCTCCTCTGACCGAAAGAATCCAGGATACAAGCCCCGGATTCATCCGTGGAGAAATAAAAAACCTGTATCAGATAAACAAGCCCCCGAATTTATGCGTGGGGTCAATGCTTCAATCTAAAATCTAAAATCTAAAATCTAAAATCGATTGACTTCTGGCTTCTGGCTCACACTCGATAATTAATCCGTGTATCCGTGTCAACATCCGTGTTGTGCCTTCCTTCTTCCTTCTGACACTAGGATTGTTTTTCCAGCTCAGATTTCATCCGCTCCAGCGTTGAGTTCATTTGCTCAAACATCTGCTGGGGCGTGATGCCAAATTGATTGAGCTGTGTTTTTAACTGCTCTACAGTCATCTGAGCCATGAAGTCCTCAGACAGCTCAAAGCGCTTCATAAAAATACGGTAGCGCTCCATCATCGATTCCATCTGAGCAATGAACATTTTCTTGCCTTCGCGATCGAATTTGCCGTAATTGCCACCTAGTTTGATGAGAGATTGATAGTCTTCAAACAACAGTTTGGCTTCTTGCTGAACAATTTCTGAATCAAAAAATCCCATAGCTTTCCTAATTTTTTAATATTCTACTAATTTTGATCTAAGCGAGAAATCCCGCTGCTTTTTCTACTATTTTATCAGTTGCCGGAGGAAGTCCCTACCCCTCAAGGTACAAGAATAAGTAGAAATTTCCGTACAGGAGAGGCATCGGGCATCGGACATCGGGCTTGCGATGACAACAGTCAACTGTCAACAGTCAACTGTCAACAGTCAACTGACTTCAAACTTCCCCGATGCGTTCTAGAGGCCAAAACCGCACTACAGCGCGGCCGATGATATTCTGCTTAGGTAAAAATCCCCACCTGCTGGAGTCGTTGCTGTTGTTGCGGTTGTCTCCCATCACAAAGTATTCATTTTCTGGAACGCGATAAGGCCCCCACTGGTATTTAGGAGGTTCGGCAATATATTTTTCGACCAGGGGTTTGTCGTTGAGATAAACTAAACCTTTTTTAACGGCGACGGTTTGACCCGGTAAGCCAATTACCCGCTTGATGAATGCTTGGTCTTGAGTAAAGCCTTGTTCTTGCAACTTTTCGGGCGGGGCAAATACTACGATGTCCCCAGTTTTTGGAGGTTCGAGGTAGTAGGAGATTTTTTCGACGACGACGCGATCGCCCACGTGCAGAGTGGGTACCATAGAATCTGAGGGTATGTAGCGCGGTTCGGCGACCAAGGCTCGAATCACTATTGCTAAACTCAAAGCAATAATCACTATCTGAAGATTTTCTCGCTGCGACTTCCACGCTTTCTGCCACCAGCTTTCAGGCGGATTTTCTGCTACTTCTGTACCCAAATTCTTTTTTTCAGATGTCATGAAAGTCCTCGCTATATAGTTGCCACTAATTATCTGATTAAGCTCATCAGCATTTAAATTGCATCTCTACAAATCATCAAACCATGACTAGCTGCACACGCGAACCAGCCCAAAATATACAATTTAAATGCAGTACAGCTTACCATTGAAGTATGTCGCTGTTAATTACTAGACGTGAAGTGCAGGCATTTGCAAAGTATCAAGAAAGGCATCGGCGTTGCACCTGCGATTTCCCTATCAATCAAAGATTTATACAATAAGTCTCCTCTTGATATTAACTCATAAAAAAGGCAGAGAATTTAAATTCTCTACCTTTTTTATGTGAGGATTTTGAGTTGTTTGCGATTACGAGATTGGTTGTTTCCCAACTTAACTCGCGATCGCACTTACTCAAACTTACTCAACGCCTTGGGGCAGCAATTCCCGCTTTTGACCTTGCAGCACCTTAACAATTCCGTCCTCACCCACATCCACAACAGCGGTGTCGCCGTCTTTGATGCGGCCAGAAAGGATTTCCTCAGCCAAGCTGTCTTCCAGCAAGCGCATAATGGCGCGGCGCAGGGGTCGGGCTCCGTAGCTGGGGTTGTAGCCTTCTTCTACCAGCCGTTCTTTGAATTTTTCGGTCACTTCCAGGGTGATTCCCTGTTCTGTCAAACGGCTGAACACTTCTTTGAGCATAATGACGGCGATTTCTTTGACTTCTTCCCTGTTCAACTGGCGGAAGACGATAATTTCGTCGAGTCGGTTGAGGAATTCGGGGCGGAAGTAGTTTTTGAGTTCTTCGTTAACCAAAGAACGAATGCGGTTGTAATTAGCATCGGCTTGGTTGTCGCTGAACTCGAAGCCGAGGCCGCCGCCACCTTTTTCAATCACCTTAGAACCGATGTTGGAGGTCATAATCAGCAGCGTGTTTTTGAAGTCCACGGTGCGGCCTTTGGCATCTGTTAAGCGGCCGTCTTCCAATATTTGCAACAGCATATTGAAGACATCGGGGTGGGCTTTTTCGATTTCGTCGAACAGAACGACAGTGTAAGGACGGCGGCGGACTGCTTCTGTGAGTTGGCCGCCTTCGTTGTAGCCGACGTACCCTGGCGGAGAACCGATGAGTTTGGAGACGGTGTGACGTTCCATGTATTCGGACATATCCAGGCGAATCATCGCGTCTTCGGAACCGAAGAAGTAGCCTGCTAGGGCTTTGGTGAGTTCGGTTTTGCCGACGCCGGTAGGCCCGGAGAAGATGAAACTGGCGATCGGGCGATTGGGATTTTTCAAGCCAACGCGAGCGCGACGGATGGCGCGGGAAACGGCTTTCACTGCTTCTTCCTGGCCGATCAAGCGCTGGTGCAAGGTATCTTCCATGTGCAGCAGCTTTTCGGATTCGGATTCGGTCAGTTTGTTGACCGGGACGCCCGTCCAGCTTGCCACGATTTGAGCAATGTCTTCTTCGGTGACAACTGGCGATGGGTCGGTTTCGCCGGTACGGGCCGAGTCGGTTTTTTTAGCTTGGGAAATAGCGCGAATTTCGGCTTTAATGGTCATTTCTCGATCGCGCAATTCGCCGGCTTTGTCAAAGTCTTGAGAACGCACCGCTTCGTCTTTATCTTTGAGGACTTGGCGGAGTTCTTTGTCAAGTTCTTTGGCTGCGGGGGGCAGTTGGGAGTTGATCAGGCGAACTCTCGAACCAGCTTCGTCTACCAAGTCAATTGCTTTGTCTGGTAGGAAGCGATCGGAGATGTACCGATGTGAGAGTTTGGCTGCAGCTTCCAGGGCCGTGTCCAAAATTTTCAGCTTGTGGTGCTGTTCGTAGCGTTCCCGCAGACCGAAGAGAATCTCGATCGTCTCGTCTACAGTCGGTTCGCCGACCATAACGGGCTGGAAGCGCCGTTCTAGGGCTGCATCGCGCTCGATGTGCTTGCGGTACTCGTCTAGGGTGGTAGCACCGATACACTGGAGCTCGCCTCTAGCCAAAGCCGGCTTGAGGATGTTGGCTGCGTCGATCGCGCCTTCAGCCGCACCCGCACCGATCAAAGTGTGCACTTCGTCAATCACCAAAATCACGTTACCCGCTGTGCGGATTTCGTCCATGATTTTTTTGAGGCGTTCTTCAAATTCGCCCCGGTATTTAGTACCGGCAACCAGCAAGCCGATGTCGAGGGTAACAACGCGCTTTTCTTCGAGGATGTCTGGGATATCGTTGTTAGCAATGCGCTGGGCGAGACCTTCGGCGATCGCGGTTTTACCGACTCCGGGTTCCCCGATGAGCACCGGGTTATTTTTCGTGCGGCGACCGAGGATTTGAATTACCCGTTCGATTTCTTTTTGGCGTCCGACTACTGGGTCTAGTTTGCCATCGACCGCCATTTGAGTCAGGTTGGCTCCAAATTCATCCAGGGTTGGAGTCTTGGTGCGGGCACCGCCGCCCGTGGCTGCGACTTCTGCGGTTTCTCCCAGCATCCGAATCACTTGGGTGCGGACTTTCGACAAGTCTACTCCCAGATTTTCCAGGACTCTGGCCGCTACTCCTTCACCTTCGCGGATCAGGCCCAGCAGCAGGTGTTCAGTACCTATATAATTGTGTCCGAGTTGGCGAGCTTCTTCTAGGGATAGTTCTAGAACCCGCTTGGCGCGGGGAGTGAACGGAATTTCGACTGCTACGAAGCCGGAACCGCGCCCGATGATTTTTTCCACTTCAATGCGCGCGTCTTTCAGGTTGACGCCCATTGATTTGAGGACTTTCGCTGCAACCCCGGTTCCTTCTCCGATCAGACCCAGGAGGATCTGTTCTGTCCCTACGAAGTTGTGACCCAGGCGGCGAGCTTCTTCCTGGGCCAACATGATTACTTTTATTGCTTTTTCTGTGAAGCGTTCAAACATGATTTATTCCCATCACCTGCTGCTATGTGCCCGTTTCGAGGTCACGCTCGCACAACGAGCGTTTGTGTTCGAGTGTTAACTCGTACTGCTTATTCTAGCGCGACACTCCCAACCTATCTGCCGCACTCGGCTGCGGTTGCAGATTCCAGGCTCATGTTGCAGGGTGGCTTTCAACTGGGAAGACCCAAATGGTGGCTGACCTACAACCTCCCCTAGACTGCAAGAAGATTGCTCTTCTCGGCCCGTGCCCAACCTACGACTGCGTATTGATGGATTCTAGCATAATCTTTTTGGCTGTCATGCAGGTGCAAAAGTGATAATTCTCGAAGTACAGGGCGGGTTTTGCACAAAACTTATTAGTTTGATGGGCGATCGATCCCCTAAACTCATCCTTAAGCAGCAGCCCATCTCCCGAATATGTTGGTTTGGGATGGCGACAGCGAGCTGGGCTTTCTTCATCTAAAATTTTGCCCCCGATTCGTTGAAGATTTGGGTAGTCTTCATGTTGTCAGTTGTGCGATCGCTCCTGCATCAATTAGTGAGGTAATGACTATCTGGCGCGGTGAGTTTTTTGGCTAGATGGCACTGTTTAGTGGAGAACCAAGTCCGGTATCGATCGCCGCCGTTGACGATTTGCAAGTTCTTGTTATCTACTCGGATGCTGTAAATACGATGATTGAACGTCAACCCAGCTTGGGGCGCGAGATAGGTCAAATTATCGAAGCGCGAAGCAAAGCGGTAAATATGGCCGGGCAGGCAGATGTTTAGTCCAATACTGAGGTTGATTCCCTATGAGGATTTTGAACTAAATTGATATGGAGTAACCCATTATTTATCAATGCCAGTTAAATGCACAACAAATTACATTCAAAACTCAAAACTATCGATCGCCAAATGCCAGTTTTTCTGATGCAGCCGATCGCACATCTCCCGTTTCTCATCCGCCAAATCTCGCTGAAATTCCGGTTTTTCCAGACCGCTGCGCCACATTACCAGAGCATCTTCTCCGGTGTCTTCGTAGTATCGCTTGCGCCGTCCAGCCTCTTTAAAACCAAACTTTTTGTACAGGTAAACTGCGGCTAAATTCGATTCCCGCACTTCTAAGGTTGCCCGTTCTAATTGCCTGTCGCAAGCCGATTTTAGCAAAGCCAAAAGCAGAGCTTGTCCCAAACCCTGCCCTTGAAACTGAGGATGAATTGCCAGCATGATAATGTGAGCTTCTTCTAAAATCGCCCACAAACAACCGATACCAATGAGAGTTGGCGGAATCTGTAGGGGCGGTGTCTCCGTGCCCGCCCGGTTTTGAGCTGATTCACAGTCGTCAGTTTCCCATGTCCAAAGACCTAATAAATCGCTGTTAGGACTGTCTAACTCGCGCCTGTAGCCTTCGATCGCCCAAAGTCCCCCAAAACAAAGTCGATCGAGTTCGACTGCACTGTTGAGGTCTTCTGCAGCGAGATGTTTAATTTGTAGAAAACGCACAGTCGATTTTAAATTTGAGATTTGAGATTTGAGATTTGATCATTACTCACTGCAAGGATGCTCCAGTTCGATCGAGTCTCAGTCAGTCAGCCTGCTTGCGGAATGAATCTGGGGGCAACTGACCCAATTGCTTGCCGTCAATTGTACACTGGGAAAGACCGTAAGGATAGTTATTGCGCGATGGTATCAACTCAATCTTTCGGGGTGGAATCGGGACTTAAGTATCTGTCTGAGTCTCAACAAGCTCTGCAAACTCGATCGCCCAATCAAGAACTGTTACCGCTGACAGCCAGTGTTAACAGCAGCGATCGGTTGGAAATCGGAGGCTGCGAGGTGACAGCTTTGGTGGAGCAATTTGGCTCGCCGTTGTATATTTTAGACGAAGAAACGTTGCGGGCGGCTTGTACCCAGTACCGGGATGCTTTCGGGCGTTACTATCCGGGCGAATCTCAAGTGCTCTATGCTTCTAAAGCTTGGAGTTGTTTGGCAGTTTGCGCGATCGCAGCGGACGAAGGTTTAGGCATAGATGTCGTATCCGCCGGAGAAATCTACACTGCACTGCAAGCCGGAGTCAGTCCCGACAAAATCTACTTCCACGGTAACAACAAGTCCCGCGAGGAACTCCAGCTAGCTGTCGAAAGCGGCTGCATTACCGTAGCCGACAATTGGCGGGATTTAGAGACTCTAGCAGAGTTGGGAGAATTGGGTGTCAGCAGCCTCACAGGTGGGCCGACACGAGTTATGGTGCGGTTTACTCCTGGAATTGAGTGTCACACCCACGAGTACATTCAGACGGGTCAAATCGATAGTAAATTTGGCTTTGATCCCAACTCACTCGATCGAGTATTTAAATTCATCAGCCAACAATCGTCGTTATTTTGCGTGGGAGTACACGCTCACATCGGCTCTCAGATTTTTGAACTGCAACCCCATGACGATTTAGCCGAAGTCATAGTTCAGGCCTTGACTAAAGCACAGAGTTATGATTTGCCAGCGACAGAAATTAATATTGGCGGCGGGTTGGGCATTCGCTATACTGAAGCGGACGATCCTCCCAGCATTGAAGATTGGGCTCGTACAATTTGCTCCGCAGTGGTAGCAGCTTGCGAGCGGCAGCAATTGCCATTACCAAAATTGCTTTGCGAACCGGGTCGATCGCTCGTCGGTACAGCTTGCGTTACAGCTTACACCGTTGGCTCTAAAAAAGTCATTCCGTCCATGCGGACGTATCTAGCTGTGGATGGAGGGATGTCGGACAATCCGCGTCCTATTACCTATCAATCAGTTTATCGAGTCCTCGCAGCCGGTAAAATGTCTGCTCCCTTAAAGGAAACAGTGACAATTGCTGGGAAACACTGCGAGTCAGGAGATGTTCTGATTAAAGATGCCAAATTGCCAGAGTGTCATGCCGGAGATGTCCTCGCGGTTACGGCCACAGGGGCATACAATTACAGCATGGCTTCTAACTATAACCGAGTACCCCGACCGGCAGCGGTTTTAGTGAGAAATGGGGAAGTTAACACGATTATACAGCGGGAAACTTACCAGGATTTGCTAAGGCTTGACCGCCTTCCTGAACGACTCGGAGCTCAAAAGTAAAAACTTAGAAGTTAAAAGTTAAAAGTTAAAAGAAAGACAATCCATGTTTACTTAGTGACGATTGCCTTTTCACTTTTAACTTTTGCCTTGTTCAGTCACGCGATTGGATTGACACTCCCCGGTCTAAAAACACGGGGATTTTCAGAGTATTCCTTATAACAACTGTTCATGGTTCACGGGTTCGAGTGCATCACGGTTCGCGGTTCACAGGCGGTAGCGTTCGATGAACCATGAACAATCAACAATCTGGCTTTGACTTGGCCCTGGTTCAGTCCTTATTGATTCAAGGGATCGATATTGGACTGGTTTTTGCCCTTGCGTATTTGGTGCTCGTCATTGTTGGCGAGCGCAGAACGCTGTGGATGGTACGGGGATTTATCATTTTGATGCTGGCGGCGGCGGTGAGCAACTGGGCTGGATTGAGGCTGTTGCACGTTGCGCTAAATAGCTTGGTGACTGGTTCGGCTGTGGCAATGGCGGTAATATTGCAGTCGGAGTTTCGCCGATTTCTGGAACAATTGGGTCGGGGGGAATTTCGGCAATTGTTTGGACGCGATCGCCGGCCAACTCCCGAACCGGACAGCGTAATAGATGAAATTGTGGACGCAGTAAAAGAACTTTCGCAAAACCGGACGGGCGCTTTACTAATTATAGAAACAGATTCTCCGATCGACGATCGAGATTTTTCTGTGCCGGGGTTAAAGCTAAATGCTGAAGTTTCTAAAGAATTGTTGCAGACTATCTTTCAGCCACAAACTTTGCTGCACGACGGGGCTGTTTTGATTCGAGGTTCGCGGATCGTGTCGGCGGGAGTAATTTTGCCTTTGTCCGATCGCACTGCGTCGCGGCAGTTGGGAACGCGCCACCGGGCGGCGATGGGGATTACGGAACGGGTGCAAGCTTGCGTGTGCGTGGTGGTGTCCGAGGAAACGGGTTCTATTTCTTTAGCCCAGATGGGACTTTTAAATCGACCTTTGACTAGCAACAAACTTAAGGAATTGCTGGAAGCAAAGCTGTTTCCGTCCGAGGGAGAAAGAGTTGTGGCTCCAATTCCGATCGGCAATCTCGGACGCCAGATAGGATTGAAGGGAGTGACGCTATTAAAACGGATACTGCGCCGTTAGTCGGGTAATCGGGAGAAACCATGAGTCAAGGAATTTGCTTGGAAAAGTTGCCGGAGGATCTGCAACAGGAACTACTGCCTAAGCACATAGCAGTGATTATGGACGGGAACGGGCGCTGGGCTAAGAAGAAGGGCTTGCCGCGGATTGCGGGGCACCGCCGAGGAGCTAGCACTCTGAAGGAACTGCTGCGCTGCTGCAAAGATTGGGGGATTCCAGCTTTAACGGCCTATGCTTTTTCGACGGAGAATTGGGGGCGGCCTGCCGGGGAAGTGGATTTTTTAATGAGTTTATTTGAGGGAAAGTTGCGACAAGAATTGCGGGAGATGGTGGACGAGGACGTGCAAATTCAATTTATGGGGAATTTGCAGGCTTTGCCGAAGTCTTTGCAGGCCCAAATCGAGCGTTCTGTGACGGCCACTCAGCATAATCAGGGGATTTTGTTTACGGTGGCGACGAATTACGGGGGGCGTCAGGAGATTGTACAAGCTTGTCGGGCGATCGCCACTCAGGTGAAAGAGGGCAAGTTGCAGCCGGAGGAGATTGATGAGGTTTTATTTAAACGCTATTTGTATACTGCTGATGTTTGTGACCCGGATTTGCTGATCCGGACGAGCGGGGAAATGCGGTTGAGCAATTTTCTACTATGGCAAATGGCTTATTCGGAAATTTACATTACTGAGACGCTGTGGCCGGATTTTGATCGATCGGAGTTTCACCGCGCTTTGTCTGATTATCAGAAGCGCAGTCGCCGATTTGGCAAAGTCTAACGATTTTGGATTTGGGATTTTAGATTTTAGATTTTTTGGTTGATTTTTTAGTTTCCAAGTAGGTCATCTCCTGCTCAACATAACGAATTTAGATTTTAGATTGGAGGACAAATCTAAAATCTAAAATCTAAAATCTAAAATCAAATTAGGGGCCGGAGAAAACGGCCGCTTCAATGTCTTGACGTGAGAGGGAGTATTTGAATGCTCGCTGAATGTCTTGGCCGTCGGCTCCAGCATCGATGTAGCGGACGGTAAGTTGGTCAATATCGAGGGAGAGTTCTGCTTTCCATGTAAGTTGCTCGATCTGCCAGCAGTGGAGTTCTCGCCGATCTTGCTGGCAGCCGCGGCTTTTTAGCCACTGCTCGATTTCCGGGAGTGGATGGTTGTACAAAGGAGTGTCAGCGGAAGGAAGAGTCATGGGATTTTAGATTTTAGATTTTGGATTTTAGATTGGGGATTTCGGATTGGGGATTTCCGATTGTAGATTGGAGATTTGGGATTGGAGGCTTTAATTGCCGCGAATTAAGCTGATCGCGATCGCCAGTACCAAACATCCGATTAAGCTAGCTCCCATGATAAACAGAGCGAACATTTCTCCGGGAGAAAGGGGTCGATCCGTGGGATCTAGGTAAGCGGAGTTGGAAGTTTTTTTGCCCGATCCCGAAACCGGAGTATTGAAGCCTGGGGGCGACTGAATCACGTTCAGGCGAGAATAGCCTATTTTGAGGTCGTAGGCGAGGCGACGTTCTGGGTTGCTGAGGGTGGCGTAGGCGTTGTTGAGCTGCTGAAATTTGGCGGTGGCGACTGCGGGCGGCAGCTCGGTGGTATCGGGATGGTAGAGTTTGCTCAGTTCCCGGTACGATCGCCGAATTTCGATCGGCGATGCGGAAGGATGCAGCCCTAACAAGCCGTAGTAACTAGAACCCAAGGGGGTTTTGCCGGGTATTTTCTGACTTTTGCTGTTTGCCGTTCCCTCGTTAGGAGTCACCTCAGCGCCTCTGGGCTTGTTTATAATTTTTGATTATTTTAGAGCAGATTTGAGGGTAGCGCCACTGTCTGCGATGTCGAGGGGTTGAGGGTGGGCGATCGGCTCAAGGTACGATCGCCCACTTTAAACTATGAATTGGTCGAGCGCAAATTCTGCACATCCTCAACGCTAAGGCCCGTAACTTGGGCGATCGTGGCATTATCTAGCTGTGAAAGTAATTG
>NZ_JAUBUB010000094.1:0-9046 GCF_036705265.1 Microcoleus sp. B4-C2 | reverse complement strand
TACGTAAAGTTTTTCTTGACTTCTTTGAACACAAATCGGGAAATAAATTCGGGGCTGTTAGGAAACATTTCAAAATCCGTAATTGTCAAAGCAATCACTGGCTTCAGCAATCGATATCCTTGTGCTGCTTCCAATTGAAAAGCATAAGTTTTCGCTGCATTGTATAAAACTCGCTTGCCAAAAGACTGGACGTTTAGCACTTGCATTTCAATAATTACTAAAGTGCCGTCGCTGAGTTTGGCTTTCACATCCAGATAACTATCTTTTAAGCCTTCTAGTTTGGGTGGTAGATTCGGGTTGATGATTTCTAAGTCTTGAATTGTGGGATTGCCTTCATAAATCAAGGCGTTGAGAAAGCTAATTAGAATCTCTTTGCTTTCTGAGGAACCGAAGATTTTTTTGAAGGCGTAATCGGTTTTCGGGTTGATAAATATCATAGTTGTCAGATTTAGCTTTAATGCGATCGGTTTTGTGACGAAGCAACGGGATCTGAGCTGGGTCAAACTGCTGATTTTGTTTCAGGTAATGGTTTCACATTTTCCGGCAAATGTGCATTGGCGATCGCCAGCACTGGCTCCTCGATACTGTGTTCGCCGTCGGTGGGGAGTTGGCAAGAAATCAGTTCTGTGACGATGCGATCGCCCAGAACATCTTCCCAATCTTGCAACTGTTCTCTGGCTTTGATCGGTGTATTGACAGCCACGTCTACGCCCATTTGCTGAAGGTTGAGGCTGTGGGCTGTCGATCGGCGGTTGACACACTCCACCAGCCAAACGCTCAATCCGACTGCTGCCATCAAAGGCAAGACAATCCGGTAATCGCGGGTTAATTCAAACATCAATAGGATGGCTGTCAGCGGTGCTCTGGCGCTGCCGGCGAGGACGGCGGCCATTCCCACCATTGCGTAGGCGGCAGGGCCAGCGACTCGATCGCTCATTGCCGGCAGCATTTCCAAAAACAGGCCATAAGCCGAACCCAGGGAAGCTCCCAAAAACATCGCCGGAGCGAAGATGCCGCCCACTAAACCACTGCCGAGGCTGATTGCTGTCATCGCCAGTTTGACAAACAGCAGCAGCAACAGCAAAGGCAAGGAAAATTTAACATCTTGGAGCATGGCTTGGACTGTTTCGTAGCCAACACCCAAAATTTGAGGCAATTGCAGGGCGACTAAGCCGACTGCGGCCCCGCCGATGATCGGGTGAAGCGGCCGGGGCAGTCGTCCGAGCCAAGCAAATCCTCGGACTTTTCCTTGAAAACAGCCCTCGGCTAATTGAATTGCTTCTGTGTAGGCTAGAGACACTCCGCTCGCTAAAAGTCCCAATCCCATATACAGAGGCAGTTCCAGGGGGCTGCGGACATCGTAAACTGGCAAAGAAAAGGCCGGCTGAGCTCCCAAGCAGATTTGAGCGATGAGCGCCGAAACTACGGCGGAGAGCAAGACAACGCTGACTGACGAAGTGGCGAAGGTGCTGCCGAGCACGACTTCTAAGGCAAAGAAGACTCCGGCGATGGGAGAGTTAAATCCGGCGGATAAACCTGCAGCAGCTCCCGCGCCGAGGAGCAAGCGCTGCCGTTCTGGGGAGAGCTGTAAAACTTGAGCCAGCAGCATTCCGAAGTTGGCGCCGATTTCGACGCTGGGGGCTTCCGGGCCGAGGGAGGCGCCGGTGCCGAGGGAAACTGAGGCTGCCACCATTTTGGTGATGGGTTTGAGGGGGGAGAGTTCTTGCAGGCCGCGGGTGGCTGCAATTAAGGAAGACATATTCGGGCCAAAGTCCCGAAACCGCCACCGCATCAGCCCGATGATGACTCCGCCGATGGTGGGAATGCAGGCTAGCGTCCAAGAGCCTTTCGACGAGATCGCCCCCATGAAGTCTTCCAGCATCAGGCTGTGGATGAAGTGGATGAGGTAGTGAAAGGTGACGACGCCTGCGCCCGTAACTCCCCCTATGACTAGGGAGAGGATGAGCAGGAGGGTTTCTGGGCTGGGGTGCAGGCGGTTGAATAGCGGGCTTAGTCGGGAGGCTTGGGGAGTTGCTGCGGTTGGCCCGGGTGGCGGCAGATCCACAGGAGGGATGGCTCTCATTTAGCGGTTAATTCTTCGGTGAGAAGTTATATAATTATTACAATTTATTTCTTATTTTCATTTTGAGTGATTTTAGGGGAATTGACAACTTAATTAAGGCGTATTTTCGGGTAATTTTTTGGGGCTAGCCGCTGAGGTGGAATGACTGATTATGAGGAGCGACGGATTTGGCGTGATTGTATGCTCAGTTACATTCAAACTTAGATATACTCTGGCTATAATGGTAATCAACTATATTTACCTTGTGGGTGGCTATGCCGATCGCATCAGTGAACTAGCAATATCATATAACTCAGTAAAAAACAACTTTCAAATTAAAGAATTGTCGATGGGAGATTTTCCCTGATAACCACAAATCTCAAACCACAAATCTCAAATCTCTAATTTTAAAATCCTCGCTCGCGCATACTATCATATCGGTTGTTGATTGGGCGGGATTCTTGGTCTGGGTTTGGCGATCGACATTAGCGGATCGCCAATGGTGGCGACTTTCCAGGGTGGGGATTCGAGCTGACGTGCTGCGATTAAAAAGGGTGATCCTCGCTTTAGGCGATCGACGATTATTTTAGGTGGAATAAATGCCGATAAAAAAGGTTCGTTGACGCTGCCAATATATGCGTAAGCACCATTCTCTAGCCACCTTCCGGCAACGGTGTTTGTGTCATCTGGCGCTGCTGCTGACCAACTGTGGATCATGTGGATTGCTGCGGGAAATTGTAGTTTTGGTATGTCTTCAACTAAAGCGTCGCCGTTGCCCACTTGGAATGATTTTGGATAGCCTTTGGAATTCATTAATATTAAGTCAAATGTCCACGGTTTTGAAGCTAAACTCCGCCACTTTTCCAGGCTAGATTCGGGTTTCTGCACTAATTCGACATTTAAACCTATGGTTTTTAGTTCGCTAGCTGCTTCCTCCATTTCATATTTTGCCCAATTTCCTTCCTTGGGGTAACTGTCATAAAGCATGGCTGTTTGGCTGTCTAGAAATATGGCACACATGGCTTGATAGATCGATCGTACCTCGGAACCGTAAATCCAGCCGACAGCAGCCCAGCGTTCGTCGTTGGGGTGCCTTCCCAAACCATCGGTAACGGCTAGTTGTTCGTCTGGTTTTTCAGGAGATTGATATTTGACTGCTTGTTGGCGTACAATGGTTATTGTGTCGATCGGGTCTGCGAGTTGAGAATAAAAAAATCCAGTTGATTCGACAGCTTTTGTAACGGCTAGTTGCAGATTTTTCCACTGTGTGTTATTGAGGGTATCATTGGGTTTCCCGAAGTTGCCTTCTAGAAATACTAAAGGTTGGCCGTGAGCGGCTGCTAAGGCAACTGCTGCTGAGCGCGCGGGGTCATTTTCTGATGTGATTACTACTCCTGGGGGTTCCCAGCCGAGTTGCGTCCATTTTGCTTTTAAGGTTTGAGTATCGGTGGCATTCCAGGCTGCTGCTGCTGCGTTCAGCATTAATTGTTGGAGTTTTTGATTTTTTGGCAGTTGCTGTTTGATGCTTGGCAAACGGACTATTTCTTCGGGTTGAAAGCGCTGCAAAAACATGGGCGCATATTTTTTATCTTCGATGAGAATCGGCCAGTTTCCTTTGAGATTCCATTTTTGGATGGCTGCTAAAAATGTGGCTTCGTCGGGTACTAAAACTACGCGGTTGACTGTTGGTATGTTGGATCGGAGGATGGCGGTTCGGAGGCCTGTTTGAATTGGCCAGGGTTCTTGTTTGGCTGAGGCGGGAAGTTGAAAGGGTTTTTTGAAAAGGCGATCGCACCCGACACCGATTATTGCTAAGCTTACAAGAAGTGCGATCGTCAGAAATTTAAATTTTAACTGTTTTTTCATAAGGCAAGGGGAAGGGGAAGGGCAGGGAAGCAAAACACTTGATTATAAATATGAGCAATTTTGTAAATATTTTTAGGGGCTGCAAGCGGATTTTCCGAAAAATACAACAGAGAAAGCTTGTAAGTGCGATCGGGCTGGCAACTTTTAGTATTATTGCCTTAGCAACTACAGGTTTAATAATTGTCGCAGCGAACCGTTCGTCAGTCAAGCATCAAGTCCGGCAATTGCTGACAGCGAGAGAATGTCAAGGTTGCAATCTTTCCGGGGGGAATTTGAGCGAAGTTTTTCTGGAAGGCGTCAATTTAGAAAAAGCCACCCTGAAAGATGCCAATTTGTGGAGCGGGCATTTGGTAAGTGCTAACTTGAAACAGGCAAATTTGGCTGGGGTTTACCTGATAAGCAGCAATTTGGCGGGGGCAAATTTGGAGGGAAGCAATCTAGAAAATGCGTTTTTAGAGGATGCTTATTTGGGAGGGAGTAATTTGAGAACTGCTAACTTAAGAGGTGCTTTTATGAAAGGTATTTTTCTCGCTAACGCTGATTTGGAAGGGGCGAATTTGGAGGGGGCTAATCTGTGGATGGCTAATCTGGAAAGTGCTAATTTGAAGGGTGCTAATCTGAGAAATGCTTTGCTGTTGGATACTAATTTGGCAGGGGCGAATTTAAAGGGTGCGGTGATGCCTGATGGTACGCGGCATGAATGAAAGTCATTAGTCATTAGTCATTAGTCATTAGTCAGAGGAAAGAGCGATCGCACCTGCAATCTTCATTTCCTTTATTTGGTGAGGAGATGAAGGAGTGACGAGGTGCGATCGCTATTCTAATAGCTAGCAGTTTGGGCTACGAAGGGCGATCGGCAGATCGAGCAAATCAGATTTGACAAGCACGCAGGCTGCTGTGATAGCTCAACTGCTGAGTTTTACTTGTTGGTATCAATTCTGTTCCGCATCGGATGTAGATGGCATTTTAATTACTAAATCTCCTATCATTACTTCTGCTTCCATAAAAGCTTGGGTTAAAACCTTCACAGAACTTTCACCTTCACGAAATCTAATTGTTTCGGCTTTTAAGTGTCTTTGGGCTTGACGAAATCCATTACCTTTTCGTCCAACGCCTGTCGTCTCAATGATAGCCACTGAAGCTGCGCTTAGTCCAGCAAAAACTTTTGTCCTGAAGCTTCCTAGTTCGTCGATAAAGGTAGCGACAATTATTGATGAGAGTACCGAAGTCACTCCTAAAATGACAGAAATAGAGTGCAATATTACGGCTGATCGATGCCATCTATTGGTTTGACTTTCCATTTCTTCAAGCAGTTCTTGTGTCATACATTTAACTATTGATATAATTGTCGTTATGGGGGAAAGGGCGATCGCACCTGCAACCTTGATTTCCCGTTATTTGGTGATTAAAGTTAGGATAGATGAAACTCTACCCTAACCAACAATATCTACAGTCCCCAGTCCACAACTAACAGGCGCGGATCGTACTTGCGGAGCAATTTCACAAGTTTTCTCAAATCATCAATTGTAGTAACACACGCACATCCTGCACTGCCCGGACTTGTACGACTTTGAATCCAGTTCCAATCAGCATGAAAGCCGAATGCATCGCGACAACCAATCTCTTTGAGCCGACAACTTTCGTGACGCTCTTGCGGTTTAACAAGAGATACCCATACAGGTCCGAGTCCGTCCCCGTGTATCGGGTGTGAAGCATTGTAATTGTCTTTGCCATCTGCCCAGTCGATATCTGAGATGTAGTAATTATCTTGTGGGATAGGTGCCAGATTGCGCGGTTTACTTTCAGGATCGTCCCACATTAAAAATCTCTGAGCAGCCGGTACACCAGAAATAACGTCTAATGAATCAACAACTACATTCCCTTGAGGATTTACGAAGTCGAGTTTGCACCATTCAAGTCCTGCGTAGGCATCTCTTCGAGTGCGAGTGAGACGGCAGTATACACGTCCATCTATTCCAGATGAAATGTTAGAATGCTCTCCGCGCGCACGCCTGAGAGCATTTTCTATAGCCCTCCTCGTCTCTGGACCTACCTTACCATCAACTCGGCTAAGAGCTTCGCGAGTTTGAAACAGCTTGACTGCGCTATCAGTAATGTCAGTAAATTCGTTAAGCTGAGAACCTAAACGAAGAAATTTTAGTCCTGCCAGAGCGCAGTTGAGTATGTAACAATCTTCTCCAATATGTCCTTTCTCAAGGGTACGAGTGAACGGCAATGGTACAGAAGCTGGTTTATAGGGAAATGCTCCCTTCGGCGGTTGAGCCAAATCTTCAGGCTTTGTCACAAAGCCTATTGCTGAATCTAGACCTAAAAAACCATCGCGCCGAAATAAAGCTTCTTCGTCGTTTCGACGATTGATCAATCCTGGTAATGGTCTTCTTGTGCCATTATCTTCACCATTTACCCAACGATCGAATTCCCTTGCTGATCCTTCATAATTGCCTTTGTTTAATTCTCGCAACAGAGTTGACTTACCGAATGCGCCAATGCCGATGTTATAAGTGAAAGAAACCAAGGCATCAAACATACATTGTTGGAGTTTAACTTGGCACAAGCGATCGACATCTTCTGCTTTTTCGGCAACCTCAATTTGCAACCACCGCTCTGCTGCTTCTCGGGTGATAATATCACCCTCTAAAATTGGTCGGTTGCGATCCAAATGCTCGATCGAGCCATAACCAATTGTCCAAATCCGAACAGGGTCTCGGTATGCTTGAATCCGTCCATCAGGAAGCTTTTTATGGAGTCCTTCCCACTTTTTGATTAGTTCAAAGCATTCGTTAGAAGGTTTCATATTTCTCCTTTAGTGTCAAAAGATTGAATGTGGTTTAAATTTCAACAGTCCGATCAACTCTTGGTCGGACTTAACTCAAAGAATAAATCACCCCGATCGCCTTGTCGGTGAGAAAAAGTGACAAGCTTTTGTACGACTGAAATTATCAGTTTTGAATAGCCCCAATAGCTTTTCCTTTGCCTTAATTCAAAGAATAAACTACCCCGATCTCCTTGTCCGTGAGAAAAAGTGACAGGCTTTTGTAAACTTACGTAAATTCACTCGATTAATCGAAAAAATCACTGATAGAATGATTGAATGATTGATTTTGCTTGAGACCATTTATTTGAGCTGATATTTATACAGTAGCGAGTTGTTATTGTACGGTCGATATAGATAACCTAAGTTGTTAAAGTTCAATCCAAAAACAAAAAAAATGAGGCAACCTCAGTTTAAATAAGTAAACCTCAGTAAACTTCAGGTTATACTCAAGATCCAATGAAAATTTTTTAACGTTATGAATTTTGAAGAAGGGCTGAAACTCGCAGATACCGCCGTATTTGCCAAAACAAACAGACACTTAAAAGATATAGAAGTAATAATTCTGAGGGGATCTTGGGAAGGTCATGAGTATCATAAGATTGCAGAGGCTTACGGATATGCTGCCGAATACCTGATGCAAGATGTTGGCCCCAAGTTATGGAAGCTGCTTTCGGAAGCTTTAGGGGAAAGAGTCAGTAAAAGAAACTTTCAAACGGCATTGGAAAGGCGATCGCACTTGCAGTCAGAGATAGCCGCACAGCCAATTGCACCAGAAATAGCCGAAGAATTGGTCAACATCGAGGATTTTGGCGATGTTTCAGGAGTTACAAGCACTCCTTTATGCCAAGATTGGGGTGAAGCGCCGGAAGTCTCAAATTTTTTCGGCCGCGCCGCAGAATTAAATACCCTCAGTCAATGGGTACTCCGCGATCGCTGTCGCTTGGTGGCGCTGTTGGGTATGGGAGGTATTGGTAAAACGGCTTTAACTGCTAAACTGGGAGAACAACTTCAGGGTGAATTTGAATATCTAATTTGGCGCAGTCTCCGTCATGCACCTCCCTTGCTGACAATCTTGACTGAGTTGAACTCATTTGCCAGCAGTTCCCCAGAAACGCAACTGCCAACTACTATAGGCGAGCAAATTTCTTCCCTAATCAAAAGTTTGCGCGATCGCCGTTGTTTGCTGATCCTAGATGATTGGGAAATGATTTTGCAAAGTGGAGATATAGCTGGGTATTACGGAGATGGTTATGAAGGGTACGGTCAACTATTGCGACGAATCGGAGAAGAACGGCATCAAAGCTGCTTGTTAATTCTATCGCGAGAAAAACCTGTAGAGGTTGCATCTTTAGCAGGCGAAACCTTACCTGTGCGTACATTACAAGTTAAAGGCTTAAAACCAACAGATGCAAAAATGCTTTTGGCAGCCAAAGGTTTTTCTGACTCAGAAAACGGCTTAGATGAACTGATACAAATATACCGAGGTCATCCTGCTGCACTGAAAATTACTGCTACCACAATTCAAGAATTGTTTAATGGCAATATCAGTCAATTTATGGGTCAAAGCTCCTTAGTTATTGGCGATATTTTTGCTAATCTACTTAACGAACATTTTCAGCGGTTATCGGATTTAGGAAAAGCTGTCATGTACTGGCTGGCGATCGAACAGCAGCCGATTTCCTGGAACCAACTGAAAGCAAAATTATCAGCAGGCGTTTCTAGTTCAGAATTACTAACAGTATTAGAATCCTTGGTAAGGCGTTCCTTAATCGAAAAAGAGCTTTCTCCCTCTAGTGCTGAAGCAAAATTCACTCTCGAACCCGTGATGATGAAATATCTCACCCATAATTCGATCGAACAAATATGCCAAAATATTCTCGAAGCAATGGAAGCGCAATCCACCGACAAGCTAGGTTTAATCGGAAGTCATGCTTTCGAGCGATCGCCAGAACTCAAGGACACTAAAATTACTCAGCTACACCCGATCTTAACCAAAGTTCGAGAACGCTTAGATTTAACTCGAATAAATAATTATCAAATGCAGCTAAAAGAACTTTTGTCAAAAGTGCGCGAGTGTCCTTCCCCAAAGCTTCAATATGCAGAGAAAAATCTTCTCAAACTGCTAGGACAAACTGAAATATAGCGAGCCTAAATCATTTGGGAAAAAAATCTAGGGTTAAAGAATGCTGTTTGACTATTAGACTTAGATCCCCCCTAACCCCCCTTAAGAAGCAGGGTGGATTAATTGTCCCCAAGTAAATTATAATAGTCGAGCGCGAGCG
>NZ_JAUBUB010000093.1:0-24877 GCF_036705265.1 Microcoleus sp. B4-C2 | reverse complement strand
TTCAGATAGCACTCAGTTTTTTCGCTTCTGTGCTTTATTGCGTAAGCATCCCTATTTAAAAACTGTCCGGAGTATTGCTTTAATAGCTATTTTGTTATACTTCTAAAGTAAGGATTCAGGTCTAAAAACTTGCGGCTCCAACGCTTGTCTGGCAAGGGTTTTAGGGCAAAATAAGGGTTTTTGTCTTTCGTGGTTAATTGTCAATAAACGAGGAGAAGTGACAGTTTTTCGTGGCTTATTGAGAATAGAGATTGATTTAGTATCAAGCTCCATATCTAAAGTCTTTGCCCAGCAAGGAGTTCAGTGACCTGAATCCTTACCTTCTAAAATCATTATTTACTTAATTAAAAATGGTTTCAACTCAAGACCTATTTTCCCAAACAACTTGCTACATTAATGGTCACCCAAAAAACGGAGAAGTTTTAGCTGTAGCCACCTATGTACATTGTCGCCGAATATGTTTTCAATTTGAAGGGGAAAACCGAGGAACATGGATTCCAGAATCAGTATTCGTAGGAGAAGAAATAGCACCAACACCCGCACCAACACCCGCACCAACACCCGCACCAACACCCGCACCAACACCCGCACCAACACCCGCACCAACACCCACACCCGCACCAACACCCGCACCATCGCCGACAAATACAACATCATCGCCACAACCCAGCGAACAAATTCTTCAGATAAATACTGAAGTCAATGCTAATCCTCAACTACGACAACTGAAGCAAGAATCTAATTCAAATGCTTGGAATAGTCTAGTTAATTGGATTGGTGAATCTGTTTGTGAAATTAATTTTGCTGCATCTGAAGCGTCTGTTAAAAGGCTAAAGCACAGCTACCGAGACAAATCTCCCTATGAAATTGCTCATGTTCTTATCGTTCAAAAATCCTTACAAGCGGCGGGAGTGGATTTAGTTAGAGGAATTCCGCGAGCAGAAGCTGTCATCAGGGGGATAGCTAAGTACGATTTACCAGAAATCTCCAAACTCTCGGCAGAAATGGTTTATCAGATTGCCAATATTTATGGATTTAACTTACAAGAACCCGAACGAAAAATTGAAGCTTTAACAGCCTTTGGTGCAGCTTTTTTGGGAGAAAGAGCTATTGAGGCAGGTATAGACTGGCTAGAGTATGGAATGATTCCCAGTAAAATAATAAGTGCTGCTGCTAAAGCCCTCATGATTTATGCAGTAGGCCATGCTGCTTGTATGTTCTACGAAGCTAAACTTAATCAACATATTAATCCATTAACTTCGCCAACAGTTATAAATAAAATTAGGGAACAAAGTCAACATTATTTAGATAACGCTACTTCCGAAGAAGAAATCCTTGCTCTGATTTCTCGCGAAATCAATACGGTTTTGACTATAGACTATACTAGACTCAGTAGTTTACTAAAAGCGGGAGAATGGAAAAAAGCAGACCAAGAAACCTGTGACATCATAGTAAAGATAGCTAACCGTGATTTTGAGGGAAATCTGAGAATATTGCCCCGTGATGATTTACACACTATTAATCAACTTTGGTCACAGAATAGTAATGGACATTTTGGTTTTAAGGCGCAAAAACAAATTTATTCGGATGTGTCAAAAAAAGTAGGGGATTTTGGAGAAAAGATTGGCTGGAGAAGAGACCCAGGTATATTTGGTGGAATTTTTGCTTGGAAGTCTTATGGAGCGTTAACATTTAACCTAAATAATGCTCCTAAAGGACATTTACCAGCTTTCCCTTTAGATATGCCTTGGTGGTATCACAAAGGTGAAACAACTAGAGATTTTGCCCAATCGATTTTAGAGAGAAACGATTGGTAAAGATTGATAAAGAAAGCTGCATATTTCACGGAATAAGTTTCTACCAATATGCAGCTTTCTTGTCTGTGTTTATTTCCCCACTCGTCATTATTCAAGCAATGACTTAACGTAAGTGTTTCCCCGCCTATCCGTTTATAGAACCCATTTGAGATCTTTTAGGCAATCGCTTCGGGGTAAATCTCCTCCAAGGCTTTAGTCAGTTTCTCAGGGTGATAGCCGTTATCAAGCAAACATGATCAAGGTCGTCCACTGCGGTTTTTTTTGACTTGTTCGCGCACCTTACCTTGCCATGCAAGGCTGTCTCAATCCGCTCGATTGAGCCATCCTCACACCAGTTTTGGTAATGCCAGAAGACCGTTGAATATGGCGGTATATCTTTGGGTAAGTCCGCCCAATTACAACCATTTTTGAGCTGATAAAATATGCCATTGAGGAGTTGTCGCTTTGTCCACACTGGCGGTAGAGTTTTCTTCTTCTGCGACAGTAACGGCTCGATAATTTCCCACTCTTTGTCTGTCAAATCGCTTGAATATCTCATTAATATCCCTGGGATACTGGCATTACCTCAACTTTGTCGATTCTACTCGATCGCCCGTGATCTGTCGATCGCCCGTGATCTGTCGATCGCCCGTTGTCTGTTGATCGTCAAAAGATTTCAAATGGGTTCTATAAAAATTCATGGGCAAGTTAGGAAAACTGGTAGAACAATTTTTAGCAAATCCACCAGAAGTGCGGTTTGACGATGTGTGCTATATCCTAACTGCTTTTGGGTTTGAAGAAAAGCGCTCGAAAGGAAGTCACCATTCTTTCCGAAATGCCGATGGATTAAAGATTACAGTCCCTAAAAAGGGCGGTCAGAAGGTAAAAGGAGTCTACGTCAGGCAAATTGTGGCATTATTGAAGTTAGAGGAATGGAGCGATGAATCAGAAGATGAAAGTCAAGCTTAAATCCCTAGATTATTACTTGAGCCTGAAATATCCTATCAATTTTTATCCAGAACCTGAAGGTTATACAGCTATAATTAAAGACCTTCCTGGCTGTATGTCTCAGGGTGAAACTTTGTCCGAAGCGATGGAGAATATTCAGGAAGCGAGGGAATTGTGGATAGAGACTGCTTATGACTGCGGCGATGAGATTCCTTTACCTGCAACGGAGGTTGAGTATAGCGGAAGTCTATCTTTACAGATTCCTAAATCTCTACATTTGAGTTTAGCAGAAAAAGCGGAAAGGGAAGGAGTTAGTCTTGACCAGTACATTCTGGTTGTGTTAAGTAAAGCAGGTTAAAAGATAATCAGATAAGGACGATCGAGTTTGAGGGAGGGTTAAAGGGCGATTCCCTGCGGGATAGCTTCGCTTCACGCTCTTTTATTTTTTTATGAACCGCTGATGCAGGCAGATTAACGCAGATTAACGCGGATGAAGAGTGCGATCGTACTTTTGAATCAATTCGCTTTGGGGTAGCTTCACTCGCGCGGACTTTTACCCAACTTTTCCAGAATTTCAGGCCACGCGCCCGTAACACAATTCAGCAAGCGCCGCCTATAATCGAAACTAGCCCAACTCTCATCAATTGAGCAACCGCCATGAGTCCAGACAAGGAACAAATTAGCTATTCAGAGAAAACAGAACGTCTCAGAGTTATCGGTCAGTTTATCAAAACTGTGACACCGATGATTTGGACGATCGTAATTCTCGTAGTCATCATTCCCCTATTAGGTAACTTTCTAATTTCCCAGTCACTAACAAATACCGGAACCACAGCAGTTGTAGTCTCGCCGCCACACGATTTTAGCAAAGTCAACCAAGACATTAAAAACGCCATCCAAAAATCCCATATAACAGCCGAAACTTTCGCCTCAAAAGAATTGGACAAATGGGAAAGCGAAGTAATTGCAAGAGTTGACAATAGTTTCCTCGATTGGTACTTTGATTACTTCACTCAAAAAAAGATGGAGTTTACCGTACCTTTTAATTTCGTGAAATCTGCCGTCCTCAACAGATTTGATATGACAGCAGCATCTCGTGCTGTTTCCGAAAAATTAACCGAAGATTTTCAAAGAGAATTTGCTAACCGGGTGCTGGTTCCCAAAAACGCTCAACTGCGATTTCAATTAATCACTCAAGATACTGCTAATTTGTACATATCAGAAGTTAGCAAAAATGTGAAAGTAGTTCAAAACAATTATAATATACCGCAAGTACAGTGGGACAAATATCTGAACGATATTGCCACCACAATTAGCGACAAAGGAAACGTCTCGAATTTATCATTAAAAGTATTAGTTGGCGGTAGCGGCTACTTAATTGCTAAACCCTTAATTTTGGGAGTAGCAGCTAAAGTTGGTAGTAAAGTTACCGCAAAAGTTGCCAGCAAAGCCGCCGCCAAGGTAGCCACAAAAACAGGCGGTACAGTTGCTAGTCAGTTGGGAGTAAGTTTAATCGATCCGATTGTCGGCATCGGAATTATCATTTGGGATTTGTGGGATTACAATCACACAGTCAAAGTAGAAAGACCGATTTTGCGGGAACATATTGTAGAATACTTGAAAGATGTCAAAAAGTCCCTCCTCACAAATCCTGAAAGCGGAATCATGGCTGCAATTTATCAGTTGGAAAGTGGCATTTTGAAGTCACTTTAATCATTTAAATCGCATCTGAATGATGTGTGTAAATCCCCGAAAAGTGGTAAGTCCACTGCAAGAAGGAAAGGGGGGAGACCAGCAGTTAGTGCCAGCAGCGGGCGCTCCGACTCGCTACTGTGCGCGATCGAACACCCGACTGTGGGCGATCGCGCTCATGTAGCAAAAAAAGATAAAAAAATGAATATTAAATGAGGCAAAAAAAGAGAGTATGTTGGGACAAAAAGAAGAGTTGCAAAACTTTATTTTCCCTATATATATCGCGTCATCGAAGATAAAACAAGGTTTTCGACTCATATTACACGGATTAAGTTGTCACCCTTTTAAAAAAATTAGCTGTTGATTATGACTTGTGGCATTTACAGCATAAGAATTTAAAATCTCCGATTGACAGAGGTAGAGTTCGGGGGGGAGTGCGTTTTACCGATGAATCTCTACGGCGAGGTTTGTAGGGATTTTCGGAAGTATTTGACGGAGTTGTTTTAGTTCAAAAAGGCATAACTTCTCAGCCGGAAGTTTTGTCAGGTTGGTCGAAATTGCGACAAGAAATCGAACTGTTGATGAAATAGTCGAAAATCAAGGATCGAGTCGGCAGTTGGGAGCGCCCGCTGAGACTAAAATCAAGTAAATTTGCAAGTATTGGTCGATCGACCCCTCCTTACTCGACTATATTTGGATTCAAGGTTTGCTATACTCCAGAAATATACACATATTAACCTTTGGAAAATCAATAGGCCGGAGCTATGACATCCTATGCAACCTCTACAGCAAGAGCCGAGATGAGTGAGATCCGGCGCTTGAAAAACATACTGCCCCCAGAACTCCAAAGTTGGGTAACAGTAGAAAAAACAATAGAAGTTAATCCTACTCTGATCCGCAGCGAAGAAATAGGCAAAGACCAGGTAGAAATCCAAATAGACCTGATCCGCTGGGAACAGCTAGCAATGGATCAGCGCAACCTCCTATTTTGGCACGAAGTCGCTAGAATCCAAAACGACACCATTCCCAGAGACGGTTGGGAAATGGCAGCCCTCGCCATTGGTTTAGGCGGCGCTGTCGGCGAACTTTGGGTGCAAGACGGCTTGCTGCTGTTACTAGCCCTATCCCTGTGCGGCGTCTCCGGCTGGAGACTTTACCAAAAAAACAACGGAGAGAAAAGTTTAAAAGAAGCAATAGACGCCGACGAAAAAGCCCTCGCCCTAGCCACCCGCTTCGGCTACACTCTCCCAAACGCCTACAAAAGCCTCGGCAGCGCCTTAAAAACCTTAATCGAACAAACCTCCAAAAAACAGCAGCGGGCTAAATACGAAGCTCGTCTCCAGGCCCTCAAACGCAACGCAGCCAAAGCCAAAGCCAAAGTCAAACCCATCACCCGCGAAACCTCTCAGTCAGAAAACGTCTACAATTCTTAAGCTCATCCCCCCGACGCTTGTTACGGGGGTTTTCCAGTTAACCGTTAACTGTTGACTTCTGTGTTAGCTGTTAACTGTTAACTGCGATGGCTATCCGGTGCAAGACACGCACCAAAATGATTAACGACAAGATTAATCGGCCTGAATCCACAAAAATCTTGATTCCGATGTCAAAGTTTGGCCTCGACGGTGTTCAAAAATCTTTAGGCCAAAACTGGCACTGGTAGACTCAAGTCTATTTTTGCCTTTGATATCATTCTCGGTGGGCGAGTTGGCAGGCATTTTTGTAAAGTTTGTATAAAGCTAGCCTTTTGTTAACCATAATATTTGGTAAAGGTGGAGCTGCTAGGACAGAATAGGCTAAAGACATCAGCTTGAAATTTGAAACCAGGACTTCATGGTCAGTCAAACCCCAGAGGCAGATTTTCGGGTAACGTACTCGGACGAGATTCCCTCAGTTCACATACCCGTGCGCTTGAGCGTACTTGAAGCCGTAAACTTCAAGACAACCTGTCAGCAACTTTTTTCGGGCAGCACCGTTCCCAGCAAGATTGTCCTAGACTTCAGTCAGACGACATTCATCGACAGTAGCGGGATAGGTGCTTTAGTCAGCAATCTGAAATTTGCCAAACAGCGAGAGAGTGACTTGGTGCTCCGAAGCCTCAAGCCGCAGGTGATGGCAGTATTTGCTCTCACCAGCCTAGATCAAGTGCTGACGATCGAGCAGCCCTCTCCAACCTCAACTCCCACAGAGACCAAGCCCTCGGACAATCAGCTACCGATGACCCACCCTTCAGTGCAATCGTGGGTGAAGCGGCTGATAGATATCGTTGGGGCAATCGTCGGTTTGATAATTACAGGAATTTTGCTCTTACCCATAGCTGCAGCCATCACTATCAACGATCCAGGCCCGATATTTTTCGGTCAAACCCGCTGTGGCTGGATGGGCAGACAATTTCGGATTTGGAAATTTCGATCGATGTGTACCAACGCCGAAGCTATGAAAGCCCAAATCAAAAACCAGGCTTCTGGCGCATTTTTCAAAAATGACAACGACCCGCGGATTACTAAAGTCGGGCGCATCTTACGCAAAACCAGCCTCGATGAACTGCCGCAGTTTTGGAACGTGCTCAAAGGCGAAATGAGTCTAGTCGGCACCAGACCGCCTACCCCAGACGAAGTTGAGCGCTACGAAGTCCCTCAGTGGCAGCGTTTGGATGTCAAACCCGGGATGACAGGGGAATGGCAAGTCAACGGTCGCTCTCAAGTCCGCGATTTTGAAGATGTCATCCGTTTAGATTTAAAATACCAACAAAACTGGAGCCTGGTGTATGACCTCAAACTAATTGTCAAAACTGTAACAGTCCTGTTTAACAAAAATAGTGGCGCTGTGTAGGAACCCTCAACAACCCACCGCTGAACTTTGAGGTGGTGTTGCCGACGGGGGGCGGGAACTCGAACTCGATACTTAGTCAAGCAGACGATCGCTAGCGATACCTACGTTAGCATTAAGTGTTAAAATTCACACGCCCAGAAAATGCACAGCTAGTTGCCAGCTCTGCAATCAGAGCATTAATAATTAGCAATTGACGAGTTCGAGTCATACTCGAATGATCCCAGCATGATTTTCGAGGACGAGAAGAACTCACCTGTGTTTAGAAAAGTAGCGACTGCTAACACAGTCGAAGCTTAAATCACTGCCTCCCAAGCTGACTCGGAAATTTTCCCTATTTAAACGCCCTACCGAGGCGGGTTACAGTATCGGAAGTCTCTCATTTGCTGTGCGAGTAAATGGTGCGAAAGGAATGCTCACCTTGAGGCAAAACGGGCTTCTTCAACTCAAGCTTGACTTAACTAATATGTTGCCAAGACCTTGCCCTCCTTTTTCTCTCCCTCCGGCGCTGAGTACAGCGGTGGTGGGGGCCGACCTGGGGGAAGAAAGATGAAAGACAAGCAACCAAAGGCCGAGTGGCACCTGCAGGTTGAAACAGACCTGAATGCTTTAACATCCGTTTTGGAATGGTTGGAGAATATCGTTTTGCCCATGATACCAGCGGATTTTTGGTGGCAGTGCCGACTGATAATCAACGAAGGCTTTACAAACGCTGTCCGCCACGCTCACCAGAACTTGCCCTCCACAACGCCCATAGACATTGAGGTAAAAGTGTTTGCCGATTACTTAGAAATTAGGATTTGGGACAGGGGTCAACCCTTCAACTTAGAAGCAAAGCTGCACTCGATTATGCAAGAGCAGCGCGATCCTTTGGACAGAGAAGGAGAAAGGGGACTGGTGTTCATGTACAAGCTCACAGACGACCTTCGGTATATCCGTACCGACGATCGCCGCAACTGCCTGGTAATGCGAAAAAACATTAGCTGAGGGCGCGATACCCGCCCGGTAAGGGCGGCTTCTTTCGCAAGCAGTGGAAGATCCCTTCGCTCCCTATTGTCCTACCTGGAACCCAACCACATCGTCTGCAATTCTGCGGGTGCAGGCTCGATGCACGCGACTGGAGGACAATTTGCTTCAAAATAAATATTATGCGTATTCTAATTTATTCCTATAACTACTATCCAGAGCCGATCGGCATTGCCCCCCTGATGACAGAACTAGCGCAAGGCTTAGTCAAGCGCGGCCACCAAGTTCGAGTCGTCACAGGAATGCCCAACTATCCGCAGCGCCGGATTTATCCGCAATATGAGGGCAAATTTTACCTCACCGAAGAACACAACGGCGTCACAATTCAGCGCAGCTATCTGCGCGTCAATGGCCCCCACCCCAGCCTCCTAGACCGACTTGTGCTAGACGGCAGTTTTGTAGTCTCCAGCGCCGTCCAAGCCTTCAGAGGCTGGCGTCCCGACGTGATTTTCTCGACAATGCCCCCTTTACCGATTTGCGTCCCAGTCGCCTTTTACGGCTGGATTCGCGCTTGCCCGATCGTCCTCAACGTTCAGGATATCGTCTCAGAAGCAGCCGTGCGCGTCGGCTTGGTCAAAAAAAACGGACTGCTAGTTGGCATTGCTGACGCCTTAGAAAAATTTGCCTACAACACAGCCAGCCAAGTCAGCGTCATCGACAGCGGTTTTGTCAAAAAATTGCACTCTCAGGGAGTACCCCCGGAAAAAATAGTTTGCGTTCCCAATTGGGTTGATGTCAATTTCATTCGGCCCTTACCCAAGGAAAGTAACTCATTTCGAGAAACTCACAAACTCAAGGGCAAATTTGTCGTTCTCTATGCTGGCAATATTGCCCTAACTCAAGGCTTGCAAACAGTTGTCCAAGCAGCGGCTCGTTTGAAACACATAACCGAAATTGCTTTTGTAATTGTGGGGGAATCAACAGCACTGGCGCGCTTGCAACAAGATTGCGAAACTTACAAAGCTAATAATGTAATGTTGCTACCATTTGAACCGCGAGAAAAATTGCCGGAATTGTTAGCTGCTGCTGATGTTAGTTTAGTCGTACAAAAGCGTCGCGTTACTAACTTCAATATGCCTTCAAAAATTCAAGTAATTCTCGCCAGTGGTCGGGCAATTTTGGCGTCGGTTCCCGAAACTGGTACGGCCCAGAAAGCAGTGCAGCAAAGCGGTGGCGGGGTGGTGGTAGCGCCGGAAGATCCGCAGGCTTTGGCTGAGGCTGTTGAGGATTTGTACCTGCACCCCGCTAAGGTGGATGCCTTGGGCGAGCAAGGCAGAAATTATGCTGTAGAGAATTACGGATTTGAGGAAGCTTTGAATCATTATGAAGCTTTATTTGCGGCGGTGGCAGCGAGTCATGGTGAGAAAATATTGGAGCCTTTGCCGAAATGATCGCTAGGGGCGATCGCTCCGGTAAATGAAATCGATCCAGTTGACAAGATAAAATTAGTAAGATGGGTGTAGAATAGCAACTTAGGAATGAAAAATCAATAAATTGATGAGTTATCGGTTATAATGAATATAATAAAAAAAGTGTGAGATTACAATTTTCACTCCTAGACAGATAGACTCACAACAGATTTTTCTACTTAACTATTCTAATTAACTTTTAAACTCATGTTTTATTTAATTCAATTGACTCATAAATGATAAAATTTTATAAATCATTATCAGAAAAGGATAAAATAAGGTATGCAGCTTTCTTAAACTCAAAAATTAGGGTGGGGTGGAATTAGCTATGTAATGCAACTTGTGGGATGCAGTCGAAATACCCTCATCAAGGGATTGGAAGATTTAGAAAAAATGGACGAACCGACACTCAATAGTTCCAGGATCAGAAAGAAAGGAGGGGGAAGAAAAAGTATTCTGTCTACTCAAATAGGCATTGAGGCAGCCTTTTTATAACTTTTAAAAAATTCACAGCCGGATACCCGATGAATGAATGAATGAATGAATCAAATAAACTAATTTGACGCATAAAGAAATAGCTTCTGGATTACGGGCGGCAGGTTTTACCATTAGTCTCCCCTTAGTTGCCAAACTCTTAAAAAAGCATGGGTATGTGAAACGAAAAGCTCAAAAAAAACAAACAATAGAAATCAATCAAAATCGGGACGATCAATTTAAAAAAATTGCTAGACTTCATGCAGAGTATAGAGAAGCCAGCAATCCTATCCAACCGTTTTGATACCAAAAAGAAAGAAATTTCAAGAACTTTGTATCGTCTGGGAACTCTTTATACAAAGGAACCTGTCACTACTTTCGCTCATGATTTTTGGAGTTTAGGTCACGGCAAAGTAATTCCCCAGGGAATTTATGATTGTTAATAAAATCGAGGATAGATAACATTAATAAATAGTAAAGATACCAGTTAATTAGCCTGTGACTATTTAAAAAACTGGTAGGAAAATTATGGTAAAGCTACCTAAGCTGTGGAGCATTTAAACCAGTAACGAGGCTTGTATGGTGCGTCAATAGATTTTAGATTTTAGATGAAAGAATTGACCCCACGTATAAATGCGGGGGGGTGAGGGTTTTCGATTTGAGATTTTGGATTGATTCCACGGATAAATCACGTGGCGGGTACCATAAAAAAATTCGTTGTCAGGAGTGAACACTTACGCGCTTATGCGGGAAACACTTCTGTAATGACGCACCTTACCTGGAGCGTTAATGGTTTAAATGCTCCACAGCTTAGGAATGAGAATTAAATAACTACCACTCTTGAAAGTGGGATGGGCGTCCCGCCCATCCCACAATAACAATTAAAATTGTAAGTTATTTAATTCCCGATCCTTACGTCTAAATACAATCAAGAAATAATATCGATTTTTTACTCATATTGCCAAGGATTGTAAAGGAGTAATTATTACAATTCAATAATTAGTAAAAGCTCTCGTGTAAAAAAATAAAAATGGAATATCTGCTGTAGAGGTAAATATTTTTAATAAATTAGATCAAACTGGTCGAAAGGCGGCTGATGATTTGTCAAATACAATGCAAATTATTTTCGAGTAATATTGGTCAAAATGGAATTATCGAGCCGTTCCCCAACCGGAGTAATTCATTAAGTTATTTATTTTTCATGCCCGATCGGCAGAGTATTGATCGAGACCTTTACCAAAGGAATTTTGGAAAAGCATGGGCTCAGTCAAAACATCACTATTTTTTCATACTGCGATACTCATCGTTTCAGATACAGCATATTCTGTGGTTCATAAAGTACATTGCCAGCTATATTGTGTGGTGTTAATCCTCCGGGTGCGGATCTGCTTCATATTTGATAAAACTTGCAGATTGACGGGTATCCGCACCTTACACGGGCTAGAAAATTGTGTGTACTACATATACATAGAATATGCTGTAAATAAGGTGGACGATATGCCCAACTAGAAAATGCAACTGTGTCCTCAGAACCTTTGGGTGGAGGCAAACAAATGCCAAACGGACACGCACCATTATTCCGATTTGTCGATCGCTCCCAAAGACGAGTCCGATGAATTGGCTCAGACTTCGCCTCTTCTGGATCGTGAATCCATAACAATTCCAACATTGCGTTATGGAAAAAGAAACAGCGATTGGCTGTACCTTGTCCGCGATGAATGCGAGATGAACCCTCAACTAAACCGAAGGATGATAAACGATTAGCTTCCGAAGCACCAATATCAGTAAGGATGAAAAGATGGTCGAATTCAAATGTCATAGCATTATTCATCGAATTGCTCGATCGCTCAAATAATTTTAACCCTCTGTGATGGCTTTCCTTCCGATCGCCGCGCTGATGCTGCACTGCGTACTGACCAAAGTCCCAAACCTCAACTCAGTCAATCTTTCCCAATCTAAAATCTAAAATCTAAAATCTAAAATCTAAAATCGATAGTCCCAAACCTCAACTCAGTAAATATTCCCCAATCTAAAATCTAAAATCTAAAATCTAAAATCGCTCGCCCCAACCTTTCCCAAGCTTCAAGTTACAACCAGATTGAGGAACCATCCGCCCGCATCCAGCAGTCTCAACATCCAGTTAGCGACAATTCTGCTAGAGTCAGGTCATCATCCCGTGCATCTTGTAGAGACGCGATTCGCAGCCTCTGCCCCCAAAGCAGTAAAATCCCATCACATTGTCACCTGCCACCCGATCGGCAGTAAGTTAAAAATTAAGGTAGTTTGAAAATAATCGCCCAAAGTTGAAAGAAGCCTTGACATCTGACCTAAACTCTCTAACTTAGACCCTCTAGCTGCGCTGCCATCCATATTTAAAAGATGCCATGTCAACCTTAGTCATCGTCGAATCTCCTACCAAAGCCCGCACCATCCGCAACTTCCTGCCCTCCACGTACCGTGTAGAGGCATCGATGGGCCATGTCCGCGACCTACCATCCTCCGCCGAAGAAATACCAGAAGCCGTTAAAGGAGAAAAATGGGCGCAACTGGGCGTAAACGTGGAAGCAGACTTTGAACCCCTCTACGTCATCCCCAAAGATAAAAAGAAAATTGTTAAAGAACTCAAAGACGCCCTCAAAGACGCCACAGAACTGATTCTAGCCACTGACGAAGACCGGGAAGGCGAAAGCATTTCCTGGCATTTGCTGCAAATCCTCAAACCCAAAGTGCCCATCAAGCGGATGGTGTTTCACGAAATCACCCGCGAAGCTATCCGCGATGCTTTGACTCACTGCCGCGATATCGACAATCGAGTTGTACAAGCCCAAGAAACTCGCCGAATTCTCGACAGACTCGTCGGTTACACACTCTCTCCGCTACTGTGGAAAAAAATCGCTTGGGGTTTGTCCGCCGGTAGAGTGCAGTCAGTCGCTGTACGCCTGTTGGTGCGCCGGGAACGCGAACGCCGCGCTTTCCGCCAAGGTAGCTACTGGGATTTAAAAGCTTTTTTGGAAAAGGGCAAAATTTCCTTTGATGCCAAACTCGTGACTGTCGGCAATGTAAAAGTTGCAAACGGCAGCGATTTTGATGAAAATACCGGGCAAATTATCGCAGGCCGCCGCGTACTTTTGCTGAACGAAGAACAGGCGCGGGCTTTACTCTCACGCATTCAAAACAAACCTTGGACTGTCGGGAATATTGAAGAACGACCAGTCACCCGGAAACCCTCGCCACCGTTTACGACCTCGACTTTGCAGCAGGAAGCTAACCGCAAACTGAGGCTGGGTGCGCGGGAAACAATGCGAATTGCCCAAAGCCTCTACGAACGCGGTTTTATCACCTATATGCGGACGGATTCGGTGCATTTGTCCGAACAGGCGATCGAAGCGGCGCGCAGTTGCGTACAAGAACTTTACGGCAGCGAATACCTCAGCCCCCAACCGCGCAAATATACGACGAAAAGCAAAGGCGCCCAGGAAGCCCACGAAGCTATCCGTCCCGCTGGCAGCACTTTTCGGACTCCGCAGCAAACTGGATTGGATGGGATTGATTTCCGCCTCTATGATTTGATTTGGAAGCGGACTGTGGCTTCTCAAATGGCCGATTCCCGCCAAACTCACGTCACTGTATTAACTCAGGTAGAAGATGCCGGTTTCCGTTCCAGCGGCAAACGCATTGATTTTCCAGGCTTTTTGCGGGCCTACGTGGAAGGTTCCGACGATCCGAATGCGGCGTTGGAAGACCAAGAGGTGATTTTGCCGGCGCTGAAGGTGGGGGATAAACCTAATTGTAAGGATTTAGAGGCAGTTGGCCACGAAACTCAACCTCCCGCCCGCTACACGGAAGCTTCTCTGGTCAAAATGCTGGAAAGCGAAGGTGTGGGCCGTCCGAGTACCTATGCGAGTATTATCGGTACAATTGTCGATCGGGGATATGCGAAATTAATAGCTAACGCCCTAATTCCGACATTCACCGCTTTCGCCGTCACGACTTTATTGGAAACACATTTTCCCGATTTAGTAGACACTGGTTTTACTTCCCGAATGGAACAAACCCTCGATGAAATTGCCACCGGCGAGGCGAAATGGCTGCCGTATTTGCAAAAGTTTTATACAGGGGAAACCGGACTCGCAACCCAAGTTAAAGAACAGGAAAGTCAGATTGATGCGAAAGTTGCCCGAACTGTGGTATTGGAGAATATTTCTGCTAAAGTCTGCATCGGCAAATTCGGCGCATACCTGGAATCTGAAAGCGAAGAAGGCCTGGTAAAAGCATCGATTCCGCAAGATTTGACGCCGGCAGATTTAGACCCGGAACAGGTGGAGTTTCTGTTAAAGCAAAAAATGGAAGGCCCGGAAAAATTGGGTCTTCACCCGGAAACCGGGGAACCGATTTATGTGCTGATTGGCAGTTATGGGCCATACGTTCAGTTAGGGGATGTTTCGGAAACGAACAAGAAACCGAAGCGGGCTTCTTTACCGAAGGGGACGGATAAGGATAGCGTGACGGTGGATATGGCGGTGAGTTTGTTGACTTTACCCCGGTTGTTGGGAACTCACCCGGAGACGGGGGCGAAGGTGCAAGCTAATTTGGGGATGTACGGGCCTTATGTGGTGCATGACCAGGGTAAGGTGGGGAAAGATTATCGATCGATCAAACCGCCGGATGATGTTTTGACGATCGAGCTCGATCGGGCTTTAGAGTTATTATCGCAGCCGAAAGCCGCCCGCGGCCGCAGCAAATCAGCCACACCTTTGAAGGAATTGGGCGCGCATCCAGAGTCGGGAGAATTGATCAATGTTTACGACGGCCGTTATGGGCCCTACGTCAAACACGGCGATATCAATGCTTCTTTGGCTAAGGATGAATCTGTGGAGAATTTCACCTTACAAAAAGCACTGGATTTGTTAGCAGCGAAGGAAGCAGCGGGCGGCGGAAAATCTAGCAGCAAGTCTAAGAAGTCAACTAAGACTGCGGCGGCGAAATCGGAGACTGCAACGAAGAAGACTGCGGCGAAGAAAACCACTGCTAAAAAGACGGAGACTGGGGCGAAGAAAACCACGACTAAGAAGGCGACGACTGCGACTGCGACTAAGAAGAAGACAACTTGAATTTAGTTTAGTTTTCACTGATCGAGAAACCCGGACGGTGTAGGGGCGGTGCGACCCCTACTCCCCGTGCCGCCCGGTTTTTTTGTTGGTAAAATACTGCACAAATTTAGGTTTGTAGTAAGGACTTCAGTCCTTAAAATTCGGCTTGAGTATAGTAGGGCATAAGGTCTCTTGAATTCAATTAAGATATGGACGGCGGCCCTGAGCGATAGACACGAATCACTTTTTTCGTCAATGTCTCAGCAGTAGATATTGCATCATTAATATTAGCAGTCAGTCTAGCAATATCGTCATCTCGCGTGCAGGCAATAATACCACAGTGGTCAGGTTGCAGCTTGTGCAGTTGAAAGAAATCCCGTCGGTTGACGGTCAAAACAGCCCGATTTTCAATGATGGCAAATGCTAATACATCCTCATCCGGTAGTCCAGCATTTCCTGCTTCTTGAACAGTCATGACATCATGCCCCAAAGACCGCAGGTTTTGCACGACTTGCCGCGGAAATTGTTCGTCTGCGTAGAGACACGCCATAGGTTTATTTGATATTTTCAGGTGTATCTAATATTTCGTCAGCCTCATCTTGCAGTCTAATTGCTTCCTCAATTTCGTCAGGATAAGCTTCAGCATAAGCCCAAACATTTACCAAATCAGCAGCACTGAGATGGGGATAGCAGTCTAGGATAAAAGCATCGGTAGCGCCGTCATTGCGATAGCTTGCGAGCAACCAAACGGGAATGCGAGTATTGTCAATACAAGCATCGCCGCCCATCACGCCGGGAGTTTTTGTAATAGAGCGTCCCCTGTTTTTGAGACTCTGGGTTAAGATGCTGATTGCCTCAGCTTTCTCCCTTAGCGTTAAGGCCTTGAGTTGCGCTTCTAATTCTGGGATTGTCATAGAGCTTATTTGATTTATGAATTATGTATGTATTTTATATTGTAGGGCGATATCCCTATTAGTTAGGTTTGTTGCAAAACGTTGTGAATTAATTCTGCTGCTAGTTCTAGCTTATCGCGGTGAGTGAGGGCTTCCATGTCAACGGTGACTGCTGAGTGGCGCTTGGGTGCGGGTGTGGCTGGGGGTGCCGCGGGCAATTGCAGAGTTTCGTAGAAATAATCGATTCATCATTCTAGGTGTTGGTGGAGGTAAGGAGGTAACAAAATTGATGGGCGATCGCCATTTTTCCCAATCCCGGACAAAAGAGCGATCGCACTTTTTTCAACATCTCGATGAAAGTGCGATCGCTCTATTTTGCATAATTTGCACTGACGAGCGTATTAATTTCAGTTAAATCAGTCAGTTTTATATCATTTGTGCGTTCGATCGCACCACCCACCCTATCTCTGACCTCGCGCTGGTCTAAAATCTCCTCAGTCGCCAAAAAGGCCATATGTGCGATCGACCATTTGTGACCCTCAAACCTTTTAAGGAGAAATGTCTGTTGGCGGATGCCATCCAGCACTAACCCACTGACGCCTGACAGTAACAGCAATATGATTGTTTAGTTGTAGTGCTGTTACTGTTGCGCGACCGCAATCTGTAAGTCCAATAATTTCTGTAGCGTCTTCACTCCAAGCAAAATTTTGTGACCATTGTTGAGTGCGCGGATTAAACAACTTAACGTGCTTTTGCGTGACCGGATCTAATGCGTCAGTTTGGGTTCCTTTGTAATTATTGCACAGACTACAAGCCAGCCAGAGATTTTCTTCCTCGTCAGTACCGCCAATCGCTTTAGGAATAATATGGTCAATTTCCAATATTCCCAGGACATACATTTGTAAACTGCGACAATAACCGCACCGATTTTGAGCTTGTGCGCGAACTCTGGCTCTAACTTGTTCGGAAATCGCCATTTTCCTTATCCTTTTAATGGTTCCAGCAAGCCGCGCCGCACAGCTTCATTTAAGGCTTGAGCTTGTCGCAATAGTCGAGTTTCATATATGTGGATTAAGCCCTGCAATTCAGCCAGTTCTACAGATGCGATCGTACCGGATTGTTGGCGGTCTAGCAATTCACTCAATCGTTGTTCTTGGACTGGTTGCAGCCGGAGTTGAGTCTGAGTTATTACTTCTGAATCAGACAGTGCTGATACTGGTTTAGCGGTTGGTAAGAGAAAATTTTCCAGAGTTTCTACTAGAATCTCACTCACGGTGCGGTGGCGTTGCAGCGCTAGCAATTCTGCTTGGTGATAGACTTCATCTGGCAGATTTAGGGTGATTTGGGCGGTCATAGGTGCAAAGCTATGAAACTAATATTTATATTATGCCATATTTTACTTGGAGTATTAGACATCTGCCCAAAAGAAATGAAGAAGGAACTCGCTTGCTAAAAATACGGCGACAGCGACAAAGAAGAAAACTAAGTGAAATTAGTTGAGTTTTCACACATCCAGAAACCCGGCTTATTAAAAAAACCGAGTTTCTTTATTTATAAAATACTAGACAAGCTGGCAAAAATAGGTTTGTACTTCCGTCCTTAAAATTCTCTTCTCTTCCTTTGTGTCATAAACGTCTGCGCGGTTCGATCGCCCCTATTTTTTTTTAGACATCTCAACTCCAACTCTTGTCAAGCCTACCTTTTGGGCTTACTTGTCACCCGTCAGCAAAATCATCCTATTTACTTATTGACAATTGCTCCTCTCTGTTAAATTGTCATGAATCGAACATATAAGGTTAAAAATTGTATCGTAAGCAACAGAAAGTACCCAATCTTTTATGTAGGGCTCTACAATGGACAAAAGAAACAAGATTAAGAGGCGCGATCGCTATGGGTATCAATGAAAATCTAGACTGGGAAGAAGCATTTGAGTACCGAGCGGGCTTAACAGTGGAGTTGAAGTCCCAGCCAGGTGTTTTCGATACGATCGCTTACTATGAAGTGATGATGGTACCGCCCATCTGGTTAGAAAATGACCCCCGTCCCCGCTATCCTCACGAACTGCGAGTGGTTTCCCACCAGCCAACTGTGTCCAATGTTTGCCGGATTTCAGAGTGCCCTGTTTTAGTCGCCTCCTAAGTTTTTTCAGCGGGAAATATCGGCGATGGCATTTAGCCAGCAATCAAACCGATGCAGTGATTTTCGGATTGAGATTGCTTGAGTTTACTTTGTGGCGATCGCTTAAGATATAGATTGCGCCGAGAGTGCGATCGACTCGAATCACTTGACCTGTTAATGTTTCAAGTGACGAAATAGTCTGATTAATGTTACCAGCCCTTCTAGTTAAATCATCTCTCCCCTACAGACAATGTATTCCACCACCATCGGACTGTAAGCTGTGCAGTGTGATAAAATAACAGCGATTTTGAGTTAAAACAGCTCGATTTTCACTGACTGCAAAAGCTAACACTTCTTCGTGCGGATTTTTTGGTTATCTTTTCCGGCTTTTTGCAGTGTCAGAATATTGTGAATGATAGGGCGCAGCAATTCTCCAACATCTCTGGGAAATTGTTCGTCACCATAAAGAAGCGCCATCATCTTAATCCTCTTTTCTCTGAAAAAGCTGCCGCATAAGCCCAGGCATTTGCTAAATCAGTAGCTGTTAGTGTGGGATAGTTATCCAAGAGTTTGGATTGGTTGATAGCCAGGGGGCGAAAACTCACCAGCATTAAAACACGAAGACGGCGCTTTTTGATACAAGCCTCACCGCCACACACACCGAGAGTTTTGCTAATTCATTGTTAGGTGTTAGCTCAGTTTTGGGTTAATAATTAGATAATTTTAGCTTGATTTTTTGGCGTTAAGCCTAGGAGTTCTGCTTCTAATTGTTTGAGTGTCATAGAAGCTATTTGATTTATGAATTCTGTATGTCTTTGCTATTAGACGCAATTCCTTTCTATCTGCTATCTTCCTCAGCGCCCTCAGCGCCTCTGCGGTTCATTTAAAAAAAGCCCGTTCACAAATTCAATAGCATTGCTATATCTTTTTAACTTCTTGATAAATCTCTAAATTATAAAAATTGCTCACCCTTTTACCCTGAGCTTAAACGAACAGAAAAAACTTTAAGATAAAAAAAGTCATACCATTTTAGATTTTAAATTTTAGATTGGGAATGACTGAGGACATAAAACTTTGGATTTTGCCTACAGTTGCATTTTTTTTGAATAACTGGTATTAGCCATCAGCAGGCACAAACTAAAATCAACTTCAGGTATAAATCATGATGACTTCTACCTTGAGAAGCATATTTTTCGGGACTTGCACAACTTCTCCCACCCGCGGCAGCACATACGCATCAGGTGCCCAGTGAACACTCTCCGCAAGCTCTTGTGTAAATCCTATTTTATATTACTGAATTCCTTGATCCCCGCAAATCTCTATCTTTATTACCTCGATATTGTGCGATGTTTAGCTATAAATTAACATTAATTTAAACTTTGATGGAGACATAAACGAGCTATAATTCAATAGTTTTCGTGGAAGACATGGAGTTTAAATACAAAATGTCACAGATAACCAATTAATATCGATCGCACTTGACGATCGCACTTTACAAAACAACCAAAACTCAGGAGTCAATCGCTGATGATGCTAGGAACAACCGAGATCCCGCAATTAAAGCCGCTTTCCGACTCAGAACTACACAAAATGAACGCCTACTGGCGGGCGGCAAACTACCTATCCGTCGGACAAATCTATCTCCTCGACAACCCCCTACTCAAAGAACCCCTCAAAATCGAACACGTCAAACCGAGACTCCTCGGACATTGGGGCACTACTCCAGGTTTAAACTTCATCTACGTTCACCTCAACCGCCTGATCAAAGCCCAAGACCTCAACACCATCTACATCGCAGGCCCTGGACACGGCGGGCCGGGCTTGGTCGCCAACACCTATCTCGAAGGCACTTACAGCGAATATTACTCGAACATTTCCGAAGATGAAGAGGGTATCAAACGGCTGTTCAAACAGTTCTCCTTTCCCGGCGGTATCCCCAGCCACGTCGCCCCGGAAACCCCCGGTTCGATTCACGAAGGGGGCGAACTCGGCTACGCCCTAGTCCACGCTTACGGGGCAGTCTTCGACAATCCCGATTTGATTGTGGCGGCCGTTGTCGGTGACGGGGAAGCCGAAAGCGGCCCGCTAGCTGCTAGCTGGCACTCTAACAAGTTTCTCAACCCAGTTCGCGACGGGGCTGTGTTGCCGATTTTGCACTTGAATGGCTACAAAATTGCCAATCCAACTCTGTTGGCCCGCATTCCGCAGGAGGAATTGGAAAGTTTGATGGTCGGTTACGGCTACAAACCTTATTGGGTGGAAGGTTCAGACCCGGAAACCATGCACCAGTTGATGGCTGCAACTCTCGATACTGCGATCGGCGAAATTAAGGCGATTCAGGAAAAAGCCCGGACGGAGGGCTATTCCGGCCGTCCCCAGTGGCCGATGATTGTAATGAAAACTCCCAAAGGCTGGACGGGGCCGAAGGAAGTAGACGGTAAGAAAACAGAGGATTATTGGCGATCGCACCAAGTCCCACTTTCGGAAATGGCTTCTAAGCCGGGACACGTCCAACTCCTCGAAGATTGGATGAAAAGCTATAAGCCGGAAGAACTCTTCGACGAAAAGGGCAAGTTAATTCCAGAATTAGCAGAACTCGCACCCAAGGGAGCTCGACGCATGGGGGCAAATCCCCACGCTAACGGCGGCCTGCTGCTGCGAGACTTGAAAATGCCGAAATTTGAAGACTACGCCGTTGACGTGCAAAAACCGGGCACTGTAATGGCAGAAGCAACCCGCGTTTCCGGCCGCTTCCTGCGAGACGTGATGACACTGAATCAAGAGAACGCCAATTTCCGCATTGTCGGGCCTGACGAGACGGCCTCAAATCGCCTCGATCCGGTGTTTGAAGTGACGAACCGGGTGTGGGCGGGGGAAATTTTGCCCGAAGACGACCACATCTCCCCCGATGGCCGGGTGATGGAAGTCCTCAGCGAACATCTATGTCAGGGATGGCTGGAAGGCTATTTGCTGACGGGACGCCACGGCTTTTTCTCCTGCTACGAGGCGTTTATTCACATCATCGATTCGATGTTCAACCAACACGCCAAGTGGTTGAAAACTACTCGTCACATTCCTTGGCGCCGACCGATCGCCTCTCTGAATTACTTACTAACTTCTCACGTTTGGCGACAAGACCACAATGGTTTTTCTCACCAAGATCCGGGTTTTATCGACCACGTAATTAACAAGAAAGCGGAAGTGGTGCGGATTTATTTGCCGCCCGATGCGAATACTTTGCTGTCAGTAACGGATCACTGTCTCCGCAGTCGCCACTATGTCAACGTGATTATTGCAGGGAAGCAGCCGGCATTGCAGTATTTGGATATGGATTCTGCGATTAAACACTGTACCGCCGGCATCGGCATTTGGGAGTGGGCTAGTAACGATAAAGGCGGCGAACCCGATGTGGTGATGGCTTGCGCGGGTGATGTTCCGACGCTGGAAACTTTGGCTGCAGTTGACATTCTCCGCCGAGATTATCCCGATTTAAAAGTGCGGGTGGTGAATGTGGTGGATTTGATGACGCTGCAACCTGCTAGCGAACATCCCCACGGTTTGTCTGACAAGGATTTTGATACTTTGTTCACGAAAGATAAGCCGGTGATTTTTGCTTTTCACGGCTATCCTTGGCTGATTCACCGCTTGACTTATCGCCGGACAAATCACCCGAATATTCACGTTCGGGGTTACAAGGAAGAGGGAACGACTACGACGCCGTTTGATATGGTGGTGATTAATGACCTCGATCGATTCCATTTAGTTGGAGATGTACTCGATCGCGTTCCAAAACTGATTTCTGTCGCAGCTTACGGCAAACAAGCTATCCGTGACAAGCTGATCGAACACAGGCACTATATCAACGAACACGGCGATGATATGCCGGAAATCCGCGACTGGAAGTGGCCGCACGCGGGCCCGGTTTCGCCGGAAGCGCCGAAGGAAACGAAAGATCCGACAACGACTGGAGATCAAACCGTGCGATCGGGTGCACCGGGCTAGGGATATTCTGGGTAGGGACACGGCATTGCCGTGTCCGGCACAGCGATCGGGGATTAGGAAACGGCAGTGCCGTGTCCCTACAGGCGATATTCCTCTGCGGTTCGTTCAATAAAAGTCTCTTTCAACTATCAAATAAAATTGGTATATATGAGCTTAAAAATCTACTTTCTGCGACACGGTGAAACTACTTACAGCCAAACAGGTGGCTTCTGCGGCGCTATCGATCCAGAATTAACAGCAGAAGGTGTTCAAATGGCAGCACAATTTGCCGCAACTTACGCGAAATTGCCTTGGGATGCTGTTTATGTCAGTCCGATGAAACGCACAATTGCTACTGCAAAACCTTTGTGCGATGCTGTGGGAATTGAAATGCAAGTCCGCGACGGACTGAGGGAAATTAAGTACGGTGAGTGGGAAGGCAAAACAGTAGAAGAGGTCAAAAAAGAATACGAAGAAGATTATATTAATTGGCTGACTGAACCTGCTTGGAATGCACCAAACGGCGGCGAAACTTCGGTGCAAATTGCCAGTAGAGCTTCCTTAGTTATTGCAGAAATTGAGGAAAAATATAAGAATGGAAATGTGTTGGTTGTCTCGCACAAAGCAACTATTAGAATTATTCTGTGCAGTCTGTTGGGGATTGATTTGGGACGTTATCGCGATCGCATTGCCGCCTTAGCAGCTTCTGTCAGTATTGTCAAGTTTGACGTTCGCGGCCCGTTGCTGGAGGTTTTGGGCGATCGATCGTACATGGATGAAACTCTGCGGAATTTACCCGGTACTTGAAATTGCGGGTAGGGTGCGCGCACTGCCTACCCTAAATTCTGCAACTAAATCGCGCCTATGTTAGACAATCCTAAAATAGCACCTGCTCCCAAAATATGACCAAATGCCATAGTTCCCACAACTGCACCCAAACTCAAACCGCCGAACATATTGGATGAGGGCATTGCTGGGCCTGTGTGAGGCTTTTGGATGGTTGATTTGCCGATCGCAATAGCTAAAATATTGCAAAGAATCATAATCAAACCGATTGTAGGGCTCCACTCTACGGTTCTGGGGGCAACGGCAAGTAAAATTGGTGTAAACATCGATCGGCTCCTTAAACTTTAGTCAATGAAAATCTGCATAGAAGATATATCAAAAAAATGCAACTGTTAGCTACACATTGCATTAACAGTTAATTTTTCGACATTTTTCTTAATAATTTTCCCCGGATCTCAAGATTTCTTAGTCTGTGCAGGCGGACGAAAGTTTGACAAGACGCGATTGCAATCGCCTAGCGATCGAAAGAACGAATCAACAGGACATAATCAAGCATGAAAATACTGGTGTTAAATGCGGGTTCTAGCAGTCAAAAGAGCTGTCTTTACGACTTAAACGATGTCCTGCCCGATCGACCTTTGCAACCCCTCTGGGAGGCTCAAATTGATTGGACTCACCAGCAGGGTATAGCAGAGTTGAAAGTCAAAACAGCAAAAGGCGATCGGCTTGAAGAGGAATTTGCATCCGAGTCTCGCAAAGATGCTATTTCTCGAATGCTGGAGAGTCTTTGGAAGGGAAAAACTCAAACAATTAATGATTTAAACGAGATTGATATTGTCGGCCACCGCGTCGTACACGGCGGACAAGAATATCAGCAAAGTACGTTAATTTCGCCGGATGTTAAACAGGCGATCGCCCGTTTATCGGTTTTCGCCCCTGTCCACAATCCGGTTAACCTCGAAGGTATCGAAGCGATTGAAAAAATCCTCGGAAATGTGCCGCAAGTAGCAGTATTTGATACAGCTTTTCACGCACAATTGCCGCCCGCCGCCTTTGTTTATCCCGGCCCCTATGAATGGCTGGAAAATGGGATTCGGCGCTACGGTTTTCACGGGATTAGCCATCAATATTGCGCGCGTCGGGCCGCCGACATTCTGGGTCAAGATTTGGCAGATTTGCGGTTGATTAGCTGTCATTTGGGCAACGGATGTTCTCTGGCAGCCATTCGTGGTGGCTGGAGTGTTGACACGACGATGGGATTTACGCCTTTGGAAGGTTTGATGATGGGAAGTCGATCGGGTTCGATCGATCCAGGCATTCTCATTCATCTGTTAAAACAATCCGATTTTACTGCTGAGAAACTTGATGGTATTCTCAATCGAAATTCAGGTTTAAAAGGGATTTCAGGGGTGTCTAGCGATCTGCGGCAGATAGGAGATGCGATCGCCCAAGGTAATCAGAGAGCTCAACTCGCTTTGGATATTTACATCCACCGTTTGCGTGCCGGAATTGGTGCCATGCTGGCGAGTTTAGGAGGGTTGGATGCTTTAATTTTTACGGCGGGAGTTGGGGAAAATTCTGCTCTTGTACGGGCTGCCGCTTGCGAAGCTTTTGGATTTATCGGGTTAAAATTGGATGGGGATAAAAATCAACAGTCACCGATCGATCAAGATATTGCAGCAGTGGATTCAGCCGTAAAAATTTTGGTAATTCACACACAGGAGGATTGGGAGATTGCGCGAGAATGCTGGAAACTTTCTCACTAAGGAATGAGAATTAAATAACTTCCACTCTTGAAAGTGGGATGGGCGTCCCGCCCGTCCTTTTTGGACGGGCGG
>NZ_JAUBUB010000092.1:0-25393 GCF_036705265.1 Microcoleus sp. B4-C2 | reverse complement strand
ATCAATAATTTATAACTCTGCAATTATACATTGTTAGACCTATTTTAGCAATCTTTTCCTATCATTCAACACTTCTGACCATTCGGTAATTCTAGAAAGCTTTTTAACCATTCATATTTTGCGTTACCATAGGCTTTTATTGCCACCCATCCGTCGGCACCGCGTCTGGATAGCTAGAATCGCGATCGATCTAATATCTTTGAGCAAATCTTCTTTACTTTTTTCTATTCTTAGGTCGTTCAATGTGGAAAAACTAAAAAAAAAATGGTATTTAAAATATACACTTTTGGCAATGAATTTATTTGTTTGTTTGTTTTTGTTGCCAAGTTACAGCTTTACTAAAACCTCTTGCCCTCGATCACAATCTTGAACTACAATAAAGTACATAAAAAATTAGTCGGATCTAACTGTAGCATATTTTGGGTTAAAGTTAAGATTCGTTTACCCTGAATCTAAAATCTAAAATCTAAAATCTAAAATCGTATGACTGATTATAAAGGCGATCGACAAACTAGCAATTTAGCAGCTATTCACCAACAAATCACTTGGCTTCAGCAACAGCCAGACGGCTTCCTATTTCAACAAAACTCCGGCGACAACTGCATCGCCGTAAAAAAAATAAACTCAGTGCTCTTACTGCTTTTAGCAGACAGAGAAACCTTAATCACAAATGTAGCTCAATCAATCCTAGACCTCAACAATCCACTAAATTTAATCTTTCCCTATTCCCGATCCGTGCTGCTAGCATTAGTCTGGAAAAGTCACCCAAAAAAAATCTATGTAATCGGATTTGGTGGCGGCACCATCCCCAGAATTTTCCACCACTATTTCCCTAACGCGATAGTCGAATGTACAGATATTGACCAAAAAGTAGTCGAAGTAGCTCAAAAATTTTTTGGCATTCAATTCGACGACAGACTCAAAGTAGTCATTCAAGACGGACGCGAATATCTAGCCCAACAAGATTCCATAGTAAAAAACGATATAATTATCGTGGATGCTGGTTTTGGCAGCGGCTATATGCCCTATAAATTGGTGACACAAGAATTTTACCAACTCTGCAAAACTCACTTGTCAAGCGCAGGTGTTCTAGTTGTCCACCTGTTCCACAAACAAGAGTTTAATGCGGCTGCGGTGAAAACAATTCAAACTGTGTTCGCACAAGTTTATATATGCAATTTAGAAACCGGCAACAGCATTGTCATTGCGACTAATGCTCCCGATTTAGCTAAAAATGAAATTTTCTTGAAAGCCGAACTTATTCAAGATTTTCATAATTTAGGATTTTCCTTAATAGAAATGTCGCTCCAGCTAAAAAAAGTAGCCCAATTTCCCGAATGGGTGAAAATTTGGGAAACGCTGCCAATTTTTACAGATGCTGAAATACCCCCCGGATATTTGGACTGATAAATATATACAATTAGGGCTGTTAAGGGAATCCCACAAAAAACTCTAATTGTAGGGTGCTTATGGGGGCACCATCGGGCTGTAGAGTGTTTAGGGGCGCACCATCGCTATGCCTTTAGCAAATCCCAATCACTCCACAGTTGATACTACGAAACAGCGTTCTCAAAAATACTTGACAGTGAAAATCTGGCGGTGTATTATAGAAGTAGTGCAAATAAGTAAAAATATGAGACTAAAAAGTTGGGAGTCTCCTCGCAGCGAGGGCAGAAACTCCAAAGGTAAAGGCGGCTCAGCCAGGGCTCGGCAACTCAAAAAGCAACAGCAAACTCTGCGAAAACAGTTAAAAGCTCAACACGATCGACAAAATCACCCACAAAACCACCAACAAAACCATCAAGGGAAGGAAACCCATAATTCCTTCCCTTTTTTTGTATCTTTCCGCTGCTCAATCCCGCTGAATGTTCGGACAAATCGTGCTAGTAATGCTCGCCTGCGAGGGTTGCTCTTGCCAGCAGTTGAGAATGCCTTGCAACTCCCTCTTCAAAGTTTCTAAGGCTGCAATTTGCACGGAAATTTCCTCTACTTTAGCCGTTAGATGCTGCTTCGCTTCAGAACAAGGCAACTCTCCCCGATCGCGAACCTCTAAAATATCCTTAATTTCCTGAAGGCTCAAACCCAGAGTCTGAGATCGTTTAATAAACGCCAACCTGTTGAATACGGTTTCGCCAAACAAGCGATAGCCCGCGGGCGATCGCTCCACAGCAGGAGACAGCAAGCCCATCTCCTCATAGTAACGAACAGTTTTCACCGACAAACCACTACAGGCAGCTACAGAGCCAATTTTGTACAGTTTCTCGGCAACAGAAATATTCATAAACCAAGCATCCAAGATCGAAAGACTTTCTTGCCCTATCTTTTAGTGCCTCAGATCCAGGGAGTCGATCGGCACATCGCCCAGTCACCATTGCCCAGTAATCTTAATAAGGAGGATTTTTTTTAGACACATTAAGCACGGGCAACTGAGGTCTAGAAGACTGAGGAGGAAGATAGTATTCGGGAGCCGGCGCGGGTTGTTCGGCTGCAGAGCGGTAAAATTGCCACCAGCGGAGAGCCATCGCCACCCCAGCGGTGCCAAGCCCAAAAGCCAATAAAGAGCCACTCGCACCCATGCTGCCGATGGCTGCATCGACAACGCCCACTGTCACAACAAAGCTGGTAATTGGCTCTTTACGGTAAGCTGACCTCAAAAGTCGCGTCCACGAAGCATTCATTTGGTTTTACTCTGTTCTATATTTATTTACAAGCTCTAAAACTTAGAGTTGGCGGAACGATCGGGATTTCTAGCTCAAAGACTAGCTTCACCTAAATTAATCTTCTCGCCTGTGGGGAATTGTACGGGAGCGAGGCAAAATTGCCAAGCTTGTCAAATCAAAATTCCACCCCATATATACCTCCAAAAGCCAGCTATTGCATTCGGGAACAGAACTCTCTCGGCAGAGAAGTCGCTGGGCTTCTTTCTAATTAATATTTTAATCAATTCCCGAATTTGTCGCGGTCAGCAGAAGCCACACCCGCTGCCGGAAGACTCAAGACAAAGTGTAAGGCTGACCGCGCCATTGCTAAAATTAGTTGAGACCTAACCAGGACAGCAAGCCCTGGCCTGTGACATACTCGATAATTAAAGTTAGAGAAAAACCGATCATCGCGGCTCGACCGTTAAGGCGTTCCGCGTAGCTGTTGAAGCCAAACTTTGGCTGTTCCAGTTTGGGAGTGACGGTGGGTTGGAGTTGTGTCATTGCTTTGGGTACCTGGCGATCGACGCTATTCAAATGTGAAATCCAATGTTAGTTACAAATCTTAAACATTGCTACTTCTATTATAAAGAGGGTTAACCGCCGTCAACCGTCCCCGAAGAGAAAAAACTGCTGCCAACTAATGCCAATTAATTATACCCGCTCAAAATATGACTAATCAGTTAGATAACGATAAGCTTCCTGTCGCCGTACAGCGAGTAGCCTTTGCCCTTCGTACAACAGGCTGGGTTTGCTTCTGGGTACAGTTAGTGCTAGGGGTGGTAGCGGCGATCATTTTGCTCTTTGCCATCCCCTTCGCCCTCCCCAGGGGTACCGCCGCTGGGGGTTCAACCAGTGCCGGCACCGGCGGGGGCGTATTTTTTGCCATTTGCGGGCTAGCCGTACTCGCTTACAGCATATATCGCTCTTTCCGCTTCACCCGTTTGTCGAGACAACTGCGATCGCCCGGTAACGCTGTCCGCCCCAAAAAAGCAGACACCATCAAAGAGGTGCGGCTGGCACTGATGAGTAACTTGTCAGGAATGATCCTGACGCTGATCGGCGCAGAAGCCATCAGCGGCACGCTTTTAGCCAAATCTCTAGCTCAGCCGCAAGCCTTGTTCGGTGCCGCCGTTGATGTGGGCCGATTTATTCAGCCTCTAGATATATTTGTGGTACTCGCCAATACTCACGCCACTGTTGCCCATTTTGTCGGGATTTTCGGGGCTCTTTGGTTGCTCGATCGCATCCACAAACAATAGTTATTGGGGAGGGGCAACCGATGCCCGATGCCCAATGCCCGATGCCCGATGCCCGATGCCCGATGCCCCACTCTCCCACTCTCCCCCAACCGACATCCGGAATCACTGCCAACCTGTCGAAGAACGTACTCAGATACCTTCTACCAAGACAACATGAATATCATGGCACTGAAACCCGAGGCTTATTTTGGGGTGACAGATCACCCAACTATTGAAATTTCTCAAGAAAGTTTTCGTTCTGTTCTAGGTCAAATAGAAGCTGAACTCCTCTGTAGCGACACCTATAGCCACGCTCTAGCTAGCCTGCAAACAATGTTGGGCGAAGCAGCCTCCGCTGCCGAAATTTTAATTAGAGCAGTTAGCAGAGAAGCCGTCAAGCTCGCATTCGATCGATTTCCCAAACAGAACAAAATTGAAGCGCAAGTAGCCCAAGAGAGTGTTACTGCTGTAAGTCCCGTCATTGAGACGGTGACAGAAATTCAAGAATTGGAGCCACCAGTAACTGCTCCTGTCTTCTATTGGCGCAGCGCTACTGTGGAAGCGCCCCCCCAAACCGAGTCCGACACAGAAGAAAATTCCGATCGAGAAACTAACACTTCTGAAGACAGCAAACAAGCGCCCCAAGACGAAATTCAAGTCGAGTCGGCTCTACCTGCAACTGTCACCGTCCCCGGAAAATTCTTCCCAGGGTTCGGTTTTCCCAAAAAGCCGAAAAAACTCACCAAGGAAGAAGAAGCAGCTTTAGCCGTTCAACAGCGAGAAGAGTGCCTGCGGGAGTTGGGTAAAGAATTGCGTAAGGGACGGCAAATTCGCTCCCTATCCCTGCTCCAACTCCACAGTCAAACTCTCGTGCCGCTGCACCACATCGAATCGATCGAAAATGGGGAAATCGACAAACTGCCCCAAGACATTTACGTTAGAGGTTTTATCCGCAGACTTGGCGACGCCTTGGGACTAGACGGTAGCGTTATGGCGAATGCTTTGCCCAAACCCGCTCCGACTCCAATTCCCAGTATGTATGTGTCTGTTTCCGATTCCGACTCAGGCGAAGGCTTTCAAATGCGTCCGGTGCATTTGTACATCGGCTACACCGCTTTGATGGCTGGGGCTGTAGGGGGTTTGGGTTGGCTGTCGCAGCAACCCGTGGTGCCAGGAGCACAGGCAGTACCTCAACCGCAGGTGACACCGCCCGCCTCAGTTGCACCGGCTCAGAAAACCCCAGAAAAAGCACCTCAACCGGGCTTGAAGAAGTCTAATAACGGGGGATTGAGGATGGGGGCTGACATGGCGCCGCCGGAGGTGATTTTTGGTTAGTGTGTGTCGGGCGAGCGATCGTCCGACAACTCTCTTGGCGCAGGTGAACTCGGAAACCCGGTTTCCGAGTTCACCTGCATAGGGATATTTGTTTGAAGAAATAAGTCCCGCAAAGCAAATACGGTTGAGATTGTAGTTCAATCCCCGCTTTTCATCTATCTGTAGAGTCAATTCTAAAATCTAAAATCTAAAATCTAAAATCTAAAATCTAAAATCGCCAGCCCGTGTACCCAAAGTGATTTTTCAACTACATCAGGAAACCCGATATGTGCGATAAACTATCTATTTGACCACTCCTCAAAGAGGTTTCTGATAAGATGAGTTCCCCAGCTACCGCTGCTTTCTCCGATCTCGATCCGCTATCGACTCACTCGCCAACAGTCACGAGTTCGGTGGCACCAGACACTGCTTTGGTAACGGCGGCTCAACTGCCACAAGCATCTTGGACAATAGAAGATAGTGAGAAACTCTACCGAATTCAAGGTTGGGGCGAACCGTATTTTTCGATCAATGCAGCCGGTCATGTTACAGTTTCTCCCAAGGGCGATCGCGGCGGTTCCCTCGACTTGTGCGAACTGGTAGAATCCCTGAAACAGCGAAATTTGGCTTTGCCACTGTTGATTCGATTTTCTGATATTTTGGAAGACCGGATCGAGCGCTTAAATTCGTGTTTTGCCAGAGCGATCGCTCGGTACAATTACAAAAATGTCTATCGCGGTGTCTTTCCAGTTAAATGCAACCAGCACCGACAATTAATTGAAGATTTGGTGCGTTTCGGTCAACCCCATCACTTCGGGCTGGAAGCCGGATCTAAACCGGAATTAATGATAGCTTTGGCGACCTTAAAAAACCCAGGCGCTTTATTAATTTGTAACGGTTACAAAGACCGCGAATACATCGAAACTGCTATTTTGGCGCAGCGGCTAGGGCAAACTTCCGTAATTGTGCTGGAGCAAATAGAGGAAGTAGAACTCGCAATCGCCGCGAGCAAAGCATTAGGAATTAAACCGATTTTGGGAGTGCGAGCAAAACTCACTACTACAGGCGTTGGCCGCTGGGGAGGTTCCACGGGCGATCGGGCAAAATTTGGCTTGACAATTCCTGAAATTATCCGTGCAGTCAACGAACTAGAAAAAGCTGGAATGCTCAATTGTTTGCAGTTACTGCACTTCCACATCGGCTCTCAAATTTCCTCAATTAGTGTCATCAAAGATGCCATTCGAGAAGCCAGCCACATTTATGTAGAATTAGCTAAATTGGGAGCTAATATGAACTACTTGGACGTAGGCGGTGGCCTCGGCGTTGACTACGACGGGTCTAAAACAAACTTCCACGCTTCCAAAAACTACAATATGCAAAACTACGCTAACGACGTAGTAGCGGGAGTGAAAGATGCCTGCGACGAGCGGAAAATCCCGGTTCCAATTATCATTAGCGAAAGCGGGCGGGCGATCGCTTCTCACCAATCAGTGTTAGTTTTTGACGTACTCGGTACTAGCGATGTCCCCAGAGAAGTACCAGAACCAGTAGATGAAAACGCGCACCAAATTCCGCGCAATCTCTACGAAATTTACCAATCTATCAGTCCCGAAAATTACCAAGAAGTTTATCACGATGCTATCCAATTCAAGGAAGAAGCAGTCAGTTTATTTAACTTAGGCTATTTGGGAATTGCGGAACGGGCAAAAACCGAACAGTTGTACTGGGCTTGCTGCGATAAAATACAGGCGATCGCGCGGCAAAATGAATACGTATCTGACGATTTGGAAGACTTAGAAAAGGTGATGGCGTCCATTTATTACATCAACTTATCTGTTTTCCAGTCAGTACCGGACAGTTGGGCAATTAACCAATTGTTCCCAATTATGCCAATTAACCGACTCGACGAAGAACCAACTCAACGCGGTATTTTAGCCGATCTTACCTGCGACAGCGACGGCAAAATCGACCAATTCATCGATTTGCGAGATGTGAAGTCGGTTTTGGAACTGCATACTCTCAAACCTGGAGAACCTTACTATTTGGCGCTCTTTTTGGGAGGTGCTTATCAAGAAATTATGGGCAACCTTCACAACTTATTCGGCGATGCAAATGCAGTTCACATTCAGCTAACACCTTCTGGCTATCATATCGAACACGTTGTGAAAGGAGACACTATGAAAGAAGTCCTCAGCTACGTACAGTACGATTCAGAAAATTTGGTTGAAAGCATCCGCCGTCAGACAGAAGAAGCTTTGCAGCAAAATAAAATTACTCTTTCCGAGGCCCAACTTTTGCTGCAAAATTATGAGCGGAGTCTCAGCCAATATACTTATCTTCAGTCTTAAAATGTAGGGTGCAACTGAGATGTTGCACCACTGTCAATAAGCCTTTTATGAACAGGCAAGATGCCTGTTCCACAAAGAGTAGATTTTCTTGTGGAACAGGCATCTTGCCTGTTCTTGAGAATGGTGGAAGAGGTGAGGTGCAACCTAAGCACATAACCAGAATTGAAAGCTGAGATCGTAAATGTAAAAGTAGGGTGCGCTAGGCGCACCTTACCTTGAGTAATTACCAATTAGCAATTAGCAATTAGCAATTATCCACCATTACCGAGAATTTCAGATATCGCGCGCCGCTCTTCTCCGTGTTGAGTGGGTAAAACTTGGCGAGCGTCAGTAATCAGCCAATCGAGAGCCGCCGCTTGCAAATCGATCGCAGCCCCGGTTTTATCAACGCAGTAGCGCCCGAACACCAGTTTGTCAACCAACCGCACCTCCGGGCCCAAACGGGAATACTCAAAAATCACGCTGTTTTCCACAGTGGCGCCACTGCAAAGCCAACAATTTGGGCCAATCATTGTCGGGCCGACAATTTTTGCTCCATCCTCAATGATCGTCATCCCGCCAATGTAAACAGGCCCAGTAATATCAACTTTATCCCAGTTAACAGCTACATTCAAACCAGCGTAAATGCCGGGGCGCACTTCAATTCCCGGAATCGAAACATTTTTAACTTGTCCCAGCAGCACGCTCTGAATTGCCCGCCAATAGTCAGGAACTTTGCCGATATCCACCCACTCAAAGTCCATGCTAATTCCGTAAAAAGGCGCGCCTTCTGCTACTAGCTTGGGAAATAACTGCGAACCGATATCGTATTCCTGGCCCGAAGGGATGTATTTGAATATTTCCGGTTCAAAAATATAAATACCAGTGTTAATGTCGGTACTCAGAGCTTCCTCTACAGAAGGTTTTTCTTGGAAATCTTTAATTTTGCCAGACTCGTCTGTTACCACCACTCCGTAACTGGGAACTTCCTCGCGGGGAACCGATTTCATAACAATAGTAGCGATCGCCCCTTTTTCCCGGTGCCACTTCACAGCAGCAGTCAAGTCCAAGTCAATCAAAGCGTCGCCGCACAGCACCACAAAAGTATCGTCAAAAAACGGCGAGAAATCCTGAATTCGTTTCATGCCACCAGCAGAACCGAGAGCCTCTCCAATCAGTTCTCCCTCCTCAATTCGCCCTTCAAAAGAATAGGCAATTTGTACCCCAAACTTTTGACCGTCGCGAAAGTAGTTTTCAATCACGTCTGCCAGGTGGGAAACATTGACCATAATCTGGTCAAATCCGTGCTGGCGGAGCAATTCAACCAAAAACTCCATCACTGGCTTTTGCAGGATGGGAATCATCGGTTTGGGTATTGTCTGAGTAATAGGACGGACGCGAGTGCCTTTACCGGCCGCCAGAATCATCGCTTTCATAAGAAAAACTCGGTAAGTGGGAAACTCAGGGTCTTTAGACCTGAGAGGGAAACGACACAGGCGGTTTCAACCGCCTTTAATCTTTCTGTATCCATTACCGCCTTGGAGTTGCTCGACAGGAGTGTACTTTTGTAATGCACTTTCGGCAGGACAGTTAGCGCCTCAAACCTTGCAACTCTGTACGCATAATGTTTGCTCTTATGGAGCCTCCCTTTCGGGGTAATGTTCGCTTCGACCTGGTTATAAAAGCTTGTTAGACCTGCAACACTGTTTCAGTGACTTTAAAACTGTTTAATTGCAGATGACAGAGCGGAAAACTAGCGTCGCATTCTCCGGTGTCGTGACCTAAATAACGTCTCCTCTTTCGAGGGGTCTGGTCAGAACAGCTTGCAATTTCTTACAAGCTCAGTGGCTTTAGCCCTGAGTTCCTGACTCTTAACTTCCTCAACCCTCTGTTAACTGATATCAACTGAACAATTAGATGCTAGCGGTTGCGATCGTCGAATCGATCGAGCACAGCAAAATCCTGACCAGTTTATAGGCGACATCGTACCAGGCTATCAATCATTCATCCCCAATTTACCTAGATTTAAGAAACCAGGAATAGGGAATCACCAAGAACTTCGCACTGCCACTCTCCGCATTCGGGACTCAGCAACAGAATGCCATAGAGCGAGATTCTCCCTGGAATTTTAACCGACGCAGTGGCATAGTTATTAGTTTCGCCCGAGAACCTAATACCCTCTAAGCTCAAAGCGCGCGGATTTTGAGGTCTTGATAAAACTCCTCTTGAAGCAACTCTACTTTAGACTGAGCCGATAGTAGCAACAACGCCCAAAAAATACCTACGCGGTCATGATTTGGCAAGTGAACTTCCCCAGTCGATACCGGGTGTTCTGGGTTGACAGAGGAGTGCAAATCCTTATGATGCCAGAGCTCTAGCAAGTTGTCCAAGTCCAGCCAACCCTCGTCAATTTCCGCGCCCCGCTGAGCCAGAAACCGTTCGAGTTCACTAGCAGTTTCTACGAGATTTTCTTGGTGAGCTAGCTCAAAGATAGCCTGGGCCGCTTGCGATCGCATTTTTGAGGTAGGGCGGCGCCGGGGGGTAACTGTCTGCTGCTCCATTGCTGCTTTCATTAGCTGCAACTGCTCAATCAGTTCTGGGAGAGTCACCGGTCGTTTTTGCGGTAGTTGAGCTACACCGCGACGGCGCAATTGTCGCTCTAAATGCTGCGGCAAGTGTCGCCCGCCTGAGTGTTCTGGGTCTTCTACAGCAGGCTCGTCGGCGTCGGGATTCGCGGGGGGTTCGGAGAGGACGATACTTTCTGCTTTGAGCAACACCAGCATTGAAGCGTACAAAAACGCTTGGCCGGAGTGGGACAAATCGGAGAAATCCTTACTCTGATCAGTATCGCAGGCGTTCGTAAGCTTGCTCAGACATCGATCGAACACTTCAATTACCTTAACGTCCCAAGGATCAATTTCTCCCCGTTCGGCTAGGTCAATTAAAATTGCGATCCCCTCGGAAATCGTTTCTAAGCCATCTTGGTCTCGGGAAACGGCCATTCGATTTTAGATTTTAGATTTTAGATTTTAGATTTTAGATTTTGCCTCTGGGAAAACGAGAGAGCATATCAAGTTAATTGGCAGTTATTTCAGCAGCTTTGGCCTCAATGGCTGCTATTTCTAAACTTATCGGTTCTGCACTTTCTAACAAAGGTTGTTGGCCTTCTACTTCGGCTTTATAGCGTTCAAGATTTTGTTCTAATTCCTGAATCCGCTGCTCTTTTTCGCGAACTTGGCGGAGTTGTTGGCGCGAGGCGAGGGTTCGCTGCATTCTCGACCACAGACTGAACAGCCACGCTAGTGTTGCCCCTAATCCTATCGCTACAATTAGTTCTACGCACAGCGGAGCTTTAACTTGGACGCCTTCGATAACTTGAATCACGACTGGCTGTGTATTTTCGATGCTGAATAATACTAGAGCCAAGCAAATCAGAAAGATGAAGAAGAAATTTAGCGATCGCATTTTCTCTGTTCCTAATTCTCAATTCAGGTTAAGCAAATTATTTACCATTTGTCAACTGTTTTTAGGCATATATTCTCAGTGTTTTTATAAAATCTAATCGGGTCAATTAACCATAATATCCGGGGAGGGGCGGGTTGATGGCAGCTCTGAGAGTTGATTGAAGAGATTGGTTAAGCCGCCCCTCTAGGACATATCCTCTTTAGGTTTGACCGATGTTTTGCGGTTTCTTGCCGATTCCCAGCCCTGGCAATATTTGATATTTCAAAGCAATGCCCGCCGCCACAAATAAGGCAATAATCAGCGCCCCAATTCCTACGGGACTGGGAATCCAGAATATCGCCTCCAAATAGTTAACTTCTCCGGGTTTGAGCTTCCAAACTAACTGTTTTCCTTGCTGATAGCTTTCGGGAACCAGCGCACCGGCGACAGTTTCAATACTTTCGGCGCCCCAAGGCGTGTTCAAGCTAAAGTCTAGCTCCAAAAGTCCCCCCGGACTCAGCAGCAGACTGCCATTAGAAGAAAGCAGTGAAAGAGAGCGCAAATCCAATTCCAAACTCAACCGATTTCGCAGCACCAATAATAAATTATTCTGCTTGACACTAAGGTGAGATTCAAACTTCGGCAAATCGGTTTCTAGCCGACTTGAAACCAGAGATTTTGTCGTTGGTGCGATCGGATTGTAAAATTGGTTGAACTTGTCTTGCAACTCGGCTCCATTATTGAAAGGAATCGTCACTAGAACTTCTGTGGGGGAAACCCGTTTAGTTTTTCCGTCCAGCAACCTCACCCGGCGTTCTACGCTTTTCAACCATTCTGCAACAGTTTCGCTGCTGAAGCTCGTCAACCTTTCCCCTAGTTTAATGTGCTGCACGATTTCGCCGCGAGTTTGACTCTCAAAGTTGACCCCGACATCGTACTGAACGCATCCAGTCACTAGAGTTAAAAGGCAAAAAACCAAAGGTAAAAGAAAGAAAAAGTGCTTTTTCTTCTTCCCAGTTCCATCCTTGACATTTTGCTCTTTCATTATATATTTTTCCCTATTTTTACCTATTTGCATGAATTAGCAAAGCGTTGAATTGCCGACACTGTTTCTATGTTTGTTTCGCACGTTAACTGGTTCCTAGGCTCTGCCTGGGAACCCATGTCCAGAGGCTTTGCCTCGCAAGCTTTCATCCAAATTTGAGGCAGAGCCTCACGATATGTATTACCAGGCAGAGCCTGGTAAGGAGTAAAAACGCACTGAACTTATTGCCTCGAAGCTACACCCAACTGTTGAAACAGCATACTCGGCAAATAGGCTGCACCGCCTACCCATTCGGCTTCGCTACTCAAATCTGCCAAATTTTTAAACGCTTCAAAAATGCTGCCTGCCACCATTGTATTCTTGACGCGACCCACAATTTTGCCTTTTTCTACTTTATAGCCTAAGTCCAAATTGACCGAAAATTCGCCGGCTAACTGATTGGACTGACCGGCACCTAAAACCTGCTCTACTATTAGACCTTCGTCCATGCTAGCAATCAAGTCTTGAGTGGCGGTATTTCCTGGGGAAATGCAAAAGTTAGTCAAATCAGGGCCTGGGCGAGACAATCCGCCACGAAAACCGTTGCCGGTTGATTGTACACCGGCGCGAGCAGCCCACCTGCGATCCCAATAAAATCCGGTGACAGTACCTTTGTCTATCAAGACTTTGCGGGTGGTGGGTGTACCTTCGTCGTCAAAGGGACAAGCAGAAGGGCCTAAAGTGGGGTCTTCAAAAAAGGTAAAGCGTTCGTCAAATAAGGCTTCGCCGATTTTGTCGGCTAGGGGAGAGGCTTTTTGAACTACTGCTTGACCTGAAAGGATGGTATCAAACAAGCCGCCGAGGGTGCTAGCGGCGGCTCTGGGGGTAAATAATACTGGGTAGGAACCGCTGGTGATGGTGGCTGAATGTTCTGCGAGGCGGTATTTTTCGAGGAGTGATTGGAGGATGCTGTTGGTGTCTAGGGGACGATCGCGCGCGACATCGTAACTGTATGCTTGCATAAAGTCTTCTCCCTTTACCAAATTGCCAGCAATAGTGCCGCTGACTATTTGGCTGCTTCTTTCGGCATACAAATCTTGCGTCGTGGCAATTTTGACGCGCCCGCTGCGGACGTGGAAGCCGACATCTACCATAATATCGGGATTGTAGGCGTGAACTTGCTCGATCAGGTTTTTGCCGTTTTCGACTAATTCTTGAGTTGTGGGCGGAGTGTAGGTGGTTTCCGGGCCTTTGAGGTGGAAGTTGGAAGCGAGTTCAAATTCTGCGGGGTCGCCGATTTCGGCTGTTTGAATCGCTGCATCTACTAAATCGTCTATCCGCGTTAAATCTGTGGAACTAGCAAAACCGATTTTGCCGTGCGAAATCAGCCGGAGTGCTACGCCTTGCAGTGCTTTGGTTTGCAGGGATTTGAGGCGATTGTTTTCAAATTCGATCGGGGTGTCTTGACTCGACAGGTAGTAGACTTCAGCCGCATCGGCGCGCTGAGAGGCCAATTTCAAAATCTGTTCTATGGTTGAATCGCTCACAATAATCGCCTTTTTGGTTTGGTCTTTTTTTTATTTTAGCGATTTAGGGTGTGGCCAGAAACCGGGTTTTTTCCCAGAATATCGATACACCAACGAAAAACTGCGAAAAACCCGGTTTCTTTAGTCGAAGTGCATCCATCAATCCCCAGCCATCTGCTGAATCCTAGAAATAATGCGTTTCACTGTGTGCGCGTCAGGAGATCGCAAATGCTGTAAAATCTCCAAAGATTGCTGTAAATAATTCAAAGCTTTCTCAAAATCTCCCTGCGATGCTAACAATTGTCCTAAGATTGCGAAACTAGCAGCTTTCCCTCGAACATTGCCAATCTTTTCCTCAAGTTCCAGAGATGCTTCATAAAGTGCGATCGCCTTGGCTACTTCCCCTTGATGGGCATAAATTCCTGCTAGTTCGTGCAAAGTAGCAGCCTTCCCTTGAAGATTGCCAATCTTTTCCTCAAGTTCCAGAGATTGTTCATAAAATGCGATCGCCTTTGCTACTTCGCCTTGATGGGCATAAATTCCTGCTAGTTGGTGCAAAGTAGCAGGTTTCCCTTGAAGATTGCCAATCTTTTCCTTAAGTTCGAGAGATTGTTCATAAAATGCGATCGCCTTGGCTACTTCCCCTTGAGCCGCATAAATTCCTGCTAGATTGTGCAAAGTAGCAGCTTTCCCTTGAACATTACCAATCTTTTCCTGAAGTTCGAGAGATTGTTCAGAAAATGCGATCGCCTGTTCTACTTCCCCAAGATTTGCATAGATTATTGCTAGACAGTGCAAAGTAGCAGCTTTCCCTTGAACATCGCCAATCTTTTCCTCAAGTTCCAGAGATGCTTCATAAAGTGCGATCGCCTTTGCTACTTCCCCTTGAGTCGCATAAATTATTGCTAGATTGTGCAAAGTAGCAGCTTTCCCTTGAACATCGCCAATCTTTCCCGTAAGTTCGAGAGATTCTTCATAAAATGCGATCGCCTTTGCTACTTCCCCTTGATTGGCATAAATTATTGCTAGATTGTGCAAAGTAGCAGCTTTCCCTCGAATATCGCCAATCTTTTCCTGAAGTTCGAGAGATTGTTCATAAAATGCGATGGCCTTTGCTACTTCCCCTTGATTGGCATAAATTCCTGCTAGACAGTCCAAAGTAGCAGCTTTCCCTTGAACATCGCCAATCTTTTCCTTAAGATCGAGAGATTGTTCAGAAAATGCGATCGCCTTTGCTACTTCCCCTTGATTGGCATAAATTCCTGCTAGTTGGTGTAAAGTATTTGCTTTTAAAGATATGAACTCTTCATCATCTTTTGCCAAATATAACGCTTGTTCCAGATAGTATTTTGCAGTTTTATATTCACTGCGACTGCGATAGGCAACTCCCAAATCATTCAAAACTCTGATCCGAGTTTTCAAATCCCTTTCAGTTTCCTCGCGCCCATTCGATGGAGTATATTCGATCAATAACCGTTTTAATAAATCGATCCGTTCCTGCTTTTCCGGCAACTCACAATTGCTAATCCCTTTGCTAGCATCCAGAGTTTGAGAAATCGCATCCTCTCTAGTATTTACAGGAGTTTTAAACACAAAAGTTCCCGAATTCCATGCCCAGAAATCCGGCGCAAAATTAGCAACTCGCGTAATCGCATAATCCGGCAAACAAAAAATCATTGGATGCGGAACTTTAACCGGATAAGCATCTCGCACCCAATTAAAATCTACCAGCATCGGCGGATATTCCCCCGTCATCCCGATCGCATTTTCCAATCCCCGCACAAGGAAAATCAACTTTTTGTCTGGTTGAACTTTGACTGTTGGCAAAACCTTAAGAATTTCATCCATCAAAAAGCGCATCTCAGGATCGGGAAAATCCCAAACCTCAAACTGCATATCTTGACAATCGGGATGACTAATTAAAGCCTGAATAATCGCATCTCTATCCCTGGCAAAATTACAGTCGATAAATCCCAAATCAAAGGCATCGTCGGGAACAATATCGACAAACGTCAGCAATTGATCGAAAGACTCTTGATTGAGTTCAACAATCCTTTGCTGGTATATTTCAGGGATTTCCTTGAATTGATGCCAGGGCTTGTTGGAAAGCATAACTTTGTTTTACGAGTGGGTTGACATAATTCCACCGACTATTGCCGTTGTATTCCAAAACGGAAATATTGAATAATAAAGTTTGTCCGATTTCATCTTTATCAATATCTTTTTTGAGGCAAACTTGCGCTAATATGGTATAATATTCTGTCGTAGGAGTAGACCTTTCAAAATCAAATTGCTGTTGCTTCAAAGCGTAAGTGACATCCTCAGCCAAAACTTTACTGTGTTTGCGAGTAATGGCTGTGCGAAAAGCCGATCGAGTCGTCTGCATCAATTGTCGCACATGACCACCACTAGCTTTTGCCAAATCTAGCAACTGTTGTCGATCGTCAAATACGGCACTAACATCAACCCGTTTTTCGATCAAACTGGCAACTCCCTCTAATCTTTGCTGATTGTAATTTAAATCGCACTCACTGCGATTAAATTCATAAATATTCACCATTGGCACGATGTTGGGATTACCAAACAAATTGCTGACATTTTTATAGGAATAAATTACCGAAATCGGCACTGTATAGATAATTGTACAGTCTAGTTCTTGGAGTTGAGGAGCGTAATCAAAAAACAAATGATTGGCAACATTGGGAGGAATCCGGTCTAAGTTATCAACAATCACCAAAAATCCTTTTTGATAGCGGTCGGGATATTTTCGTCTCAGCTTCTCAAAAGCATCTTTCAATAACAAATTAATATCTGTTTGCAAGCGGGACAAATTACGCTGAAGAGTTTCCCGAATTACTTTTTTTTGTTGACTAGAACCTTTGATTTGACCGAGCAACTTGGCTGTCAACTTATAAATAAAGGGAATTTCTGCGCCTGCACTTGCTTCAGTTTCGATGCTAACGGAAGATTGAACAGTTTCTTCTGTTTCTTTAGTGACTTCTTTAAACCACGATTCAAAACGATCTAAAAGTTTGGGGTCAAACTTCAATCGTAATTTAGTTAAATCATCAGCTACTTTGTTGATAAACAGCAAATATAAATCGGTATATTCTGCATCAAGAACATCTAGTTCCTGATCGAATTCTATGTAAATCACCCGATAGTCATTTTCCCACCGCGACTGAATGCGTTTTAACTCTGTACTTTTGCCGCATCCCCGATGTCCGGTAAACAAAATTGTGTTAAATTCTCCCGGTTCTTGAAGATCCAAATCCGTGCTAACATCGTCGATCGCTACTGTGTTGCGTACTGCGGACAAATCCACATAATATCGCGCAATATCATCGCCCGTTAGAGGCTTGACATCGCAAGCGCGGTAAGCTTCTTTGAGTGTTTTGGCGCGGTTGGGTGGGAGTGAAGTCATCGGATTCTAGATTGTAGATTGTAGATGGAACCCACAGCTTATCGCGATCGCGGACGATCGGGATGTGGAGCTTTTTTACTCCTATGTTAACTCACATCTCGCACTATACTCAAGAACTGGCGATCGCTACCAACCGACCACAGAAACCGGGTTTTTTCGCGAATCCACTTCCAAAAATGATTAATAACTAAGAAATAAGCCGCCTAAAATTAGCCCGATCGCAATTAACGCCACCCAGATAAACCTATTATCTTTCGTATTAACCTGACTCAAATCTACAGGCTCTGGTACGACTGGCTTGGGTTTAGCGTACTTGATATCAGCGTTCGGATTGGCTTGAAAACTGATTGATTGATTTTCATCTAAAGCTGCCAAATCAGGGATTTTTACCATCCATTCGGGAGGGATAGTGAGTTTGGGAGCTTCGAGAATGAATAGCAAGCGCTTTGCTTGTTGGCGGGTTTCTTGGCGGGGATGGCGGGTGAGCGCACGGCAAAGCTCGATCGCCCTTTCTGTGTTGCCAGAGGCTTCGTAGGCTGTCACTAGCCACATCTGCACCTCGCCGCCCAACCGGGAATTTCGATCGACTAAACCGGTAGCTGTTTCTAAACTCTGCACAGCTTGAGCATACCGGCCACTCTCAAAAGCTACTTGCCCAGCTTGGTACTCAGTTTGAACAATTTCTAACTTTTCTGAAGTCACGAGCACCCACCCAATTCACAAATATTACTTCCCAAATTCCCCAAACGCTAGAATTCGCTGTTGTGTTGCGACATACCCGACTCGTTGTCGCGTTTGGAACCCAGCAAGTCTAAATGGTCTACCTTAATTACAGGCTTCGAGCGATTTGAACCGGTATTGCGGTCTTGCCAGCGATCGAACTTTAAAGAGCCTGTTACGCCAATTAGAGAGCCTTTGCGAACGTAGTCAGCAGCAATCTGCGCTGTTTTGCCCCAGATTTCCAGATTGAACCAGTCTGGTTGATCGCTGTTCTTAGTTCTGCGGTTCACTGCCAGCGTCAAACTACACTTAACTGTACCCGACTCAAAATACTTCACGTCCGGGTCGCCGCCGACGCGGCCTACTAAAGTTACAACATTAAGACTCATAAACTTTTTTTGGAATGTGGTCGATCGGTGATGTAGTTAAACAGTCCACACGCGCCTTAGCCTCCAAACTGAACTTGGAACAGCGCTTGTGAGGCTTCATCCTGATTGTACACCCAGTTAGGAGAACATATTGATGGTGGATGATTGGCGAGTCTGCGCTCAACCTGAGCTCGACAATGTACATTTCTGACTAGACTCAGGATGAAAAACGTAATAGAATCCACCTCGGTTACACTTTTGTAACAACATTATTGCACACAATAGTATTTTAGTTTTTGGGGGGGGTACGAATCAGTGGGTCTTCTCAATCGATTTTCGTTATCTAGAGATATGGGTATCGACCTCGGTACTGCTAACACGCTCGTTTATGTATCGGGCAAAGGTATTGTTCTGCAGGAACCTTCTGTAGTGGCGATCGACCAAGAGTTAAAAATACCGCTGGCTGTTGGAGAAGAAGCTAAAAAAATGCTCGGCCGCACGCCAGGGAATGTCATAGCACTGCGCCCGCTTCGCGACGGGGTAATTGCAGACTTCGATACGGCCGAACTAATGCTCAAGACTTTTATCCGCAGGGTTCACGAAGGCCGAAGCTTAGTTTCGCCGCGGATAATTATTGGCATCCCCAGCGGTGTCACCGGAGTCGAGAGGCGTGCTGTCATTGAGGCGGCGACTCAGGCCGGTGCTAGAGAAGTACGGTTAATTGATGAACCCATCGCGGCGGCGATCGGGGCTGGACTGCCTGTTGCTGAGGCGACTGGCAATATGATTATAGATATAGGCGGAGGTACTACGGAAGTTGCGGTTTTGAGTTTGCAAGGTACGGTGATCAGTGAGTCTGTGCGGGTAGCCGGCGATGAACTCAATGAGGCGATCGTCCAATACATGAAAAAAGTTCACAATTTGGTCATCGGCGAACGCACTGCTGAAGAAATTAAGATTCAGGTTGGTTCTGCATATCCAACTCCAGAGGATGACGATGTAATGATGGAAGTGCGGGGCTTGCACTTACTGTCGGGTTTGCCGCGAACTGTTACGATCAAAGGCCCAGAAATTCGCGAAAGTATGTCGGAACCGCTTTCAGTAATTGTGGAAGCTGTCAAGCGTACATTGGAACGCACCCCGCCGGAATTAGCTGCAGATATTATTGACAGGGGAATTATGCTGGCTGGTGGTGGCGCGCTGATGAAAGGTTTAGATACTCTGATTAGTCACGAAACAGGAATTGTCACTCACGTGGCCGCCGATCCCCTTTGCTGCGTGGTTTTGGGAACTGGTAGAGTATTGGAAAACAAACAGTTGGAACGGGTTTTCAGCGGGCAGTCGTCGCGTAATATGTAGTTAACAAATTTGGGATTGTGGATTTAGAAATACGGCTGCAATCTCAAATCTAAAATCCTGACTTAACAATTTTAGATTAGTGAAATTATGCTAAAAAATACATTCCGAAAGTGGTGGGATCTGCGGCTGCAAATAGCTCTTTTAGGTTTAGCTGTAACTGCCGCTTGGGGAGTTCGACAAACACAAGGTGCGGCAGTATTTGAAGTTTACAATTGGGTGACTCGTCCGTTTCACGCCAACGGCTCTGGACAAGAGGAACTCATCTCGGCGCGAACTCAAGAATTGCAAGCCCAACTATTAGAAGCAGAGACTCAAAATCAAAAGCTAAAAGAGCTTTTAGGTTACGTTTCTGCTAAGAAACCTAAAGGGATTGTAGCTCCTATTGTTGGTCGCAGCGCCGACCACTGGTGGCAGCAAGTAACCTTGGGGCGCGGCAGTAATGATGGCATTAAAACAGATTTTACTGTGATGAGTCCCGGCGGTTTAGTAGGCAGAGTAGTCAGCGTTACTCCTAATACTAGCTTGGTGCTGTTAGTCAGCGACGCTACGAGTCAATTGGGTGTGGGAATTACCCGCAGTCGTCACATGGGTTTTATGCGCGGGAAAGGCGGAAATCAGGCGGTGATGGAGTTTTTTGAGAATGTTCCCAATGTCAAGCCTGGGGATGTGGTTTCAACTTCTTCTTACAGTCAGTTGTTCCCTCCTGGTTTGCCGGTGGGAAAAGTGGTTTCGGTGGATATGAATAAAACTCCGGCTCCAGAGGCTGTGGTTGAGTTTTCTGCACCGATGAATGCTCTGGAGTGGGCGGTGGTTTACCCCCACTCTAAGCAAGCCGAACCGAAGGATTCGCAGAGTCAATCTTCTGCACCATCTGAGGGAGCACAGCAACAATGAAAGCTTTATCTCGGATGTCTTCGCGATCGCGCCCATTTCTCAACTTCGCAGTTACATTTCTATCTGTGATGCTGTGCATACTGATATTGCCCACTCGGATGCCGGGAATGGAATTGTTGGGAATTGGGCCTAACTGGCTGTTAATTTGGTTGGTAGCTTGGAGTATTAAGCGGAAACGTACAGTTTGGGGAGCCGCTAGCATGGGCTTGGTTTTGGGGTTCCTTCAAGATGCGATGACGGCTCCTCATCCCAGCCACGCTGTCAGTCTAGTTGTTGTAGGAGTCTTAACAGTTGTTTTGCAGAAAACCTGGTCGATTCCGGTAGATATTGTTGAGAGAGATCCGATTCCGATCGCGTTAATTGTGTTTGGGATGGCGGTGGTAGCGGAAACGGTGATGGGGCTGCAATTTTTTTCTATGGGCGATCGGGCTTTACTGGAAATTTGGAGCTATCACCAGCGAGTGGCTTTGTGTTCTGCTATTCTTAGCAGTCTTTGGGCTCCGGTGATTTATTTTCCGCTCAATCGCTTGTGGGAAATGACCAGGAATGTAGAAAAATCTTAGTCATTAGTCATTAGTCATCAGTCATTAGTCATTAGTCATTAGTCATTAGTCATTAGTCATTAGTCATTCGTTAACAGTCATTAGTCATTCGTTAACAGTCAACAGTCAACAGTCATTAGTCATTCGTTAACAGTTAACAGTTAACCGTTAACAGTCAACAGTCAACAGTCAACAGTCAACAGTTAACTGTAGTCATTCTACTATTACTTGTTGAGCCGAACCTAATAAGTGATGAACGGCAATAATCAAATCGCTGAGAATGAAATTAGGCTGGTGCTTTTGCAGTTGATAGCGGCTGCGAATTCCGCAGGTAACGGCAATTGTAGGTATTCCCAATGCTTTTCCTGCGAGGATGTCTGCTTCTGTATCTCCGATCATCCAAGCCGAACCCAGCGATGACTCAAATTCTTCTGCCACTTCAGCCAACAATTCAGTTTTTAAGGCTGTATAGTTGTGATAGGCCGCATCCGCCATCTGAGTTCCGCGAATGCTGGTAAACAGTCTGGCTAAACCGTAATTTTGTAACAGTTGAACGGCTTGATTTCTCGGCCGCAGGGTGACTAAAATCAGTCGCACGCCGCGGGAGTGCAGAAGTCCGATCGCCCATTGCACTCCCGGCTGGATGCGATCTAAGTGCAACAAGTCTGGCTGATTGACAATTTGACTGACGCATCCTAAAAAAACGTTAATTTCTTCTCCCGACAAGCCGGAACTTTTGGCTATTTCAGCATCGGGCACGCGGTTTTGCTTCATTTGCCAAAATTGCTGTTTGCTGAGGATTTGAAGGTTGAGGTTGATTCCCCGATCGAGATAAGCTGCTTGAGTATCGGCCAATCCCTGTTGATAGGTGGCATAGTAGCGATCGGAAACATCGACTATGGGCCCGTCTAAATCGCAAAATACCGTCATCCGGGGGGACGAGTCAGCCTCTGATGGTAGGTTGTACTGAAGGTTTTCCGAGTCTTGGGCGACAGCAGTTAACATAAAACGTTAAGTAAATCTAGGGAGTTATACATTTCTTGACTGTAGCAAAAAATGTATAAGTTATAATACATAAATTTTAATGCTTTTATTAAAAAAACCTATGAATTTTTTGAAGATTGGGATCAATAAGGGCGATCGAGCCTGCGCGTCGATAAAATTCAGAGAAAAAGTGATTTTTGTGGCTGTTAATATGTGCTTTAGCCATTAAAGTTTAGAATTAAGTTTTTAGTCTTCTGTAATTTACCCATGCTCAAACAAAGCGATTTTGTTAGGAATTCGGACACTAATCGAGTAGAGGTGCTGTCCGAAGCACTGCCTTACATTCAACACTTTGCCGGTCGCACCATAGTTGTCAAATATGGCGGTGCGGCGATGAAAGATAGCAATCTCAAAGACAAGGTGGTTCGGGATATTGTGCTGCTAGCTTGCGTGGGGATGCGTCCGGTTGTGGTTCACGGCGGCGGCCCGGAAATTAATATTTGGCTCGAAAAATTAGGAATTGAGCCGCAATTTAAGGATGGTTTGCGGGTGACTGATGCGGCGACAATGGAAGTTGTAGAAATGGTTTTGGTGGGTAAAGTAAATAAGGAAATTGTTTCGTTAATCAACCAAGCTGGCGGCAAAGCAGTGGGATTGTGCGGCAAGGATGCCAACCTGATTCAAGCTCGTCCAGATGGGCGGGAAGGAATTGGGTTTGTGGGTGAAGTCAGCGGCGTGAAAATCCAGATTTTGGAATCTTTGGTGAACAGCGGATATATTCCGGTGGTGTCGAGCGTGGCCGCCGATGAAAACGGTCAATCTTACAACATTAATGCTGACACGGTAGCTGGGGAAATTGCCGCTGGTTTGGGAGCAGAAAAGTTGATTTTGATGACAGATACTGCGGGAATTTTAGAGGATTATCACAAACCAGAGAGTTTGATTGCTAAGTTAGATATTCAGGAAGCGAGACAGTTGGTTGAGTCGGGAGTTGTGTCTGGGGGCATGATTCCGAAAGTTAACTGTTGTGTGCGGAGTTTGGCTCAGGGTGTGAAGGGTGCTCACATTATTGATGGTCGAATTCCTCATGCTTTGCTGCAAGAAATATTTACCGATGCGGGGATTGGGTCGATGATTGTGGCTTCTGAGTTTAGTAGCGCGAACTTAAGGCCCAAGTAAGGGGTAAATCCTAGGATGGGGAGGGCGGGTGCGTGAAATGGGTAAACTCGCTGCGATCGCGTATATCCTAACTAAACCTGCCCCTAAAAACCTTGAGAAGGTACTTCTAGGAAATTACTTCAACTACTTCTAACCGTTGTTGGATTTCAGCTTTTCTTAAACTATGATCAAACACTTTAGAGTTTTGGATTCTGTTGCGATTCTCAAGCCGATTGCCAATACGCGATTAGCGCTAGTGGAACCAGAATACGCATCTATTTCTAGTTTACCAGTTGGACTTGTGGGAACTATTGTTGAAGTGTATGATACGGGAAAGGAATGTCAGTATTTAGTGGAGTTTGCTGATAGTCAAGGGAGTGAATATGCTATGGCTATGTTGAAAGCTGATGAAATTTTAGTTCTGCAATATGAACTTGCAGTTGCTTAGTAATGTGAGGACAATAGAAGGTAAGGATTCAGGTCAAAAAAGACTTAAGTATCAAAAGCTGGTAAAATAAACGAATGAAAAAGCCCGCAGCCACCAGACAGAAAGAAAAAATCCAAATCGAGCAGTTGAGCCAAGCTGAACTGGTATAACTGGTAATGGGGCTGCAAAAAATAATTGAAGAATTGCAAGAAAAACTAGCCATTGCTACGGGAAAAAGTCGAACCACCAGTCAGACTTCTTCGATTCCTCCATCACACGATAGAAGTGGGAGTAGGAACACTCCAAAAGACCAATCAACGAGTAGCAGCAGCGGTAAAGCCAGCTATAAATGCACTGTGGAAATGGGCGTGCAATCAAATGTTCATGTAGATGAAACGCTAAGAGTGTTTGATGGGGGTTAAAGAAGGGCTATGGACGGCTAGTGGAGAGGGATTCTGTTTATTCCATTCCGCGGATACTTTTGTGACGTGTGGAACTAGAAACCATGCTGGGTACAGAATTTGCTGGGGTCTTAAGCTCAGATGATTTCAGCGTTTATAATGGTGGCACAATCACAGCTCAACAGAAGTGTCTAAGCTGTTGTGCATTTAAAACGCATATTGGTATAATATAACATAATGATATTCAGAAAAAGTGAATGCCTGGTAAAAACTTTCTCAGTTCCGAGACAAAGGAAACTCTGCAACAAGCATTAAAAGACCATGAGCATCCAGACATTCGACAAAGAGCGTTAATATTTTTATTACTAAACAACGGAAATACACAAGCTCAGACTGCTGAACTAATTGGATGTTCTCTCATAAAAGTTGCCTACGGTCGCATTCATGGTCATCCTGATAATTTAGACAGTTTTAAAGATAATAGGATGAAGGGTAATTACCGAAAAGCCACATAAAAATACATTGATTTACTTTTAGAAACAGTTGAAATAGAGCCTGAGAAATATGGTTATGAGTTCGGAATATGGACAACAGCTAGACTTGCAATACATCTAGGAGAGCAGACAGGAATAGAGCTGAGTAGTACCCAAGTTAGGAGGATTTTAAAATCAAAAAAGTATGTTTACCTTTCGGCTAAATATAGCTTAGAGTCTAAGCAAGATACCGTATAAAGGGGTTGATTTAAAAATAAATTAGCGGAGTATCTAAAAATAGAAAAATAATATCCAAACCTTTTGCAGGTATGGTTTTAGAACGATAGTGGATTTAGTTTAAGGGTGATTAGAAGGAAGAACTGGTGTATAAAAGTAACTCGAAGTAACATTCATAGGAGAGCGACGAAAAAGTCGTATTAATGTTATGGGTGGAGTAAGATATTAAGATAAAAAAAATGGGTATATTTTATTCCATCTGGGAATTATGCTAATTTTTATGCAGTGCTGAAAATTCTTTATGAAGATTTAAAATCCGAGTGGATATTGCAAGGAAATTTAGCGGAAGACTTTAAAGATAAAGGCTGTAAGTTTGTGATAATTTTGGACAACGCTAGTTTTCATAAAAAAGCAGAGACTTTGCAGAAAATAGCGTCAGAAATGCCGAATCTAATCATAGAGTTTTTGCCCAAATATAGCCCGGACTATAACGTAGTTGAATTAGTATGGCATTCCGCCAAGGAATATGTTGCTAATAGATTATTTGAATTGAAAAACTAGAATCACTGTTACATAAACTTTTAAATGAGGGTGGGCTAAGAGTGCCCAACCCTACTCCCTACAAGAAAATTTACTCTTTGTGGAAGAGGCCGGAAAGCCTGTTGTTAAGAATGATGCAATATTGTGGGAGTAATTGATATCTGCTGGCATTTTCCCCAAACCTGTAGAGGCGAGTTTTACCAACTATAAATTGCGTGAACTAACCTGACGGTCAACTGGGTACAGTTAGACCGCAGGCTTCTTTTTCCTTTTTTTCAAAGGATTTTTTGA